>JAJWAL010000045.1:13681-22257 GCA_021618535.1 Segatella copri
ATCCGAGAGGAAGACCGCATCAAGAAACTCATGTTCATCCGCATCCCACTGCGATTGGGTAAGGATGTTTTCACCCTGGGAAAGGTTTCCAAGGAACGTGAGAAGATGATGCTCCACATGATGAAGGGCTTCAAGCAATTCATGAAACTCAATGACGTAGAGGCATTTCGCGCCTGTGCCACATCAGCCATGCGCGATGCCGAGAACGGCAAGAAGGTGCTCAAGAAGATAGAGAAGCAAACCGGCATCAAACTCGAAATCATCAAGGGTCAGGAGGAGGCACAACTCCTCTACAACAACCTGGTAGAGAAAACAGACTCCAACGAGGGCAGCTTTGCCTACATCGATGTGGGCGGTGGTTCCACGGAGGTGAGCATCATCCACGATGGCGTTCTTGCCGAGAGCTATTCCTATAACATGGGTACCCTGAGAATGCTGAGCGGCAAGGTGACTGCCGAAACAGAAAAACTCTTCAAGGAGAACCTGACGAGATATGCCGAGCAATACGGTGACATCAAGATCATCGGTTCGGGTGGCAACATCAACAAGTTGAACAAGCTGGCACGCCACAGCAAGCAGGACGCCAAGAACCTGACGCTTGCCGAACTGAAGCGCCTCTACTCGATGATGCAGCCCCTGAGCATCGAGGAGCGAGAGATTTCTTTCTCTCTGAAAGAAGACCGTGCCGATGTCATCATTCCTGCCGCAGAGATCTTCCTCAAGGCATGCGAATACCTGAAGTGTGAAAGCATCATGGTGCCCAACATCTCGCTCGCCGACTCCATCGTGGATGGACTCTATGAGAAGATGATGGCAAAAACAGAAGAATAATCCACTTCATCCACAAATAAAAAGATCCGAGACAGATGGCTAGCAATAGCCACTGTTTCGGGTCAACTTTTTTATAATTCGGATTAAAGAGGTATTTACTATACTTCAGATAAGAGAGTAAGTACGTATCCCTTTTTCTTCAGCGACTCAATCTTAACGGTCGCATCATGCTGAAGAGCATGGCGGAGATACGTCATCTGCACATTCACAGCCAGGGAGTTGGCATAGCTCACGGTTCCCCACACCGCCTCCTGTATCATCTCCTTGCTTACTACATTGCCGATATTCTTCGCCAGCAGACGGAGGATGTCGGCTTGTCGGCTGGTGATGAGCACACGAGAGGAACGGGTGCGAAGCTCATTGTTGTTATAGCAGAAGGTGGTTTCACCGAAATGACACACCTCCTCTTCTATCGTCTCACTCTCATTCATGGAGAACCGCTCCTCTATTCTTGCCAGTAACTCTTCCGGATAGAAGGGTTTGGCAAGATAATCGTTTGCCTTCAGGGAGAAACCTTTCAGTCGATCGTTCTTCTCCGTACGGTCGGTGAGGAAGAAGATAAGCACCTTCGGGTCAATGACTCTGATGCGCTCAGCCACCTCATAACCATCCATCTCCGGCATGTTGATATCGAGCAATACCAGGTCGGGCCTTACTTCCGGAAACTGCTCCCAAGCCTTCCTGCCATTGCCGGCATAAGTCACATCGTAGCCATGCTGCTGCAGGAAACTCTTCAGCAACATGGAATACTTCAAGTCATCGTCTGCAAATAATATCTTGATCATTTTTTCTGTTGTTTATAGCGTTAAACCGGATGCATCAGGAGTGCTGCGGGATGACTATTGAAATCCTGGTTCCCTTGCCCACTTCGCTCTGCATCATTTTCCTGCCCCCATGGGCCTTCACAATCATATCCACAAAACTCAAGCCCAAGCCGATGCCCGGCTGCATCATATCCGGATAAGCATTGCTGCGATAGAACTTCGTCCAGACTCTCTGCTGCTCGTCGGGCGAAATGCCGATTCCATTATCAGATACAGAAATCTGCACTTCCCCCTTCCCGGTATCCCGGCAGGCAACATGGATATTGACGATGTCGCCGGAATACTTCACTGAGTTCTCCATCAGATTACTGACCACATTCAGCAACTGGTCTCTATCTCCCATCATCTGGTCGGAAGTGCGCTGGTAATCGAGCGAAACATTCACCTCCTTCTGCTTATTCTTTCGATAAACTGCCACCAGATTCTGCAAGGCGGCATGGATATCGAACGAAGTTATCTGGAGCGGGATATGTTCCTCTGCCCTGATTACTTCACGGAGTTTGGCGAGATAGGCAGTCAGGTTATCGCTCTCCTCTCTTACGGTCTCCATGATAAAGGCATTCTCATCCTTCTCATCTGTCTTTTGAGAATCTGTCTTTTCTGAATTTATCTTTTGAGCAGAGAATACAGATACACACATCTTCAGTGTCTGCACGGGGCGCTTCAACTCGTGAATCATCGTATGCACGAAGTCGCTTCGCATCTTATCCACCTTCTTCTGCAGGAGCATCACCTTGATGAGATAAGCTATGCTCAGGAGAAGCATGATGGTAACCAGGAGACTTCCTATCATCTGCCACATCATTCCCTTCAAAATGGGCAGCATCGGCACCTGCATCCTCATCTGCATCGTCTGATACTGGATAGGATTGAAAGGCACTTCTACCAGCATTTCGTGATGAAACAAGGTAGGAGGCTCTACGATTCTTGTCTGCCAAAGGCGATGCTTGCCCGTTTTCATCTCTGAGTCGATGAAACCATTGCCCAGTTTCCTGCTGACGAAACGGTCAAAATGCGCCTTGTCAAAACGGGTAAGCTGGTAAGTGATGTAAGTATTCAGGCAATCAAAAGAATTATTGGAATCCGTCTCACGTAAATCGAAAGTATCTCTCTTCTCCATTACGTTGCCGAATCTCGGCTTGCTATACACCACTCCATCTATGATTGTATCCGTATCCAGCGGAGAGCAAATCGTAGTACAGGGACGCTCGAAGTCTGAAAAATATGCCGTAACGACATAACCGATATGTGATTTTTCTTTTACCGCCGCACCGAGATCTGTCAGATAAGTGACTATTGCCTGTTCCGCCTTTTCGGCATTTTTCTTCCCCATCTCTCTCATCGAATAGGTCACGCTATTGTAGAGCCAATAGGTCTGCAAGCCTATCAGCAGGAAAGAGGAAAGGATGGCGAGCAGCCAGACTTGTTTGAATCTTCTATTCATATCATTTTTTCTTTTTTCGATGCAAAGGTACGAAGATTTCACTATATATAATAAGGTGAAGCAAGATTATTTTGCCAGCGTAATGTTTCAGTAATGATTATTTGCGATTTTGAGCCCGAAAAGCTGTTCCTTTGCAAACGAAAACAAAAAACAAGGAAGAAAATGAAGAAAGAAACAGTTTTATGCGCGATGCTAGCCACCGCCACCTGTGCAACAGCACAAAATGCGAAATTCCCAGCATCCGGATTTTCCGCAGACTCGGTACAGACGGAAAAAGATTCGACCAAAGCTGATAAGGAGGCTGAGATTCAAGCCGTAACCGTAACAGGTCATCGCCCGATGTATAAGATGAGAAACGATGCCCTGGTTACCCGTGTCCGCAATACTCCTTTAGCAAAGGAGCCGACGCTGGATGATGTATTGAAGCACATACCCGGTATGAAACAAACCGCCGATGGAAGCCTGGAGGTAAACGGACTGGGAGCACCCACCATCTATCTCAACGACAAGAAGGCTACCTCTGCCGAACTCTCTCATCTCGATGTGAAGCTGATAGATGAAATAGAACTCATTACCACTCCTGGTGCAAAATATGATGCAACGACGGGAGCCGTACTGAGAATCCTGACGAGAAGAACAGACGAGGGTATATTCGGCAAGATGCAGGTGTATGATAAATTGAGCGAGGTGAACACCAACCACGAGGAATTGACCCTGGGTTGGGTAACGAAGAAGATTTCGCTCACAGGATTTTACGGCTACACAGACAACCGATACAATGTGCATCAGCCACAGGAAGCGCTCGTAAGAGCCAAAGATGGCGAATATCTCTTCGGAACCGACCGCCATGGCAAGAACAAGGCAAATTATAACACTACGGAACTCAACTTCGACTGGCAGCTCAGCAAGCAGCACGAAGTGGGAATACAATGGGAAGGACTCTGGCTGAATGGCGGCAGAAGCGAAAAACAGCAGCAGTACTATCGCTATCCCAACCCAGCAGGAGAAGACACTAATAGCGAGATGAAGCTTTCTGATGCGGAGGGCAAGATGAAGTATTTTGATTCGGAGAGCCAGCAATGGGGACACCAGCGCAGCCACCACTTCAATCTCTTCCATCTGGCTAAATGGTCGAAGCATCTCTCATCACAGATTTATCTGGACTATGCAAGGAACAAGGATTCTGACAGACAGCCTATCACGGAGAAAGAAGGTAGCGATATGCAGGAAACCCTCAACCGTTCCAATTCCAACTACGACATCTATAGTGGAAGAATCGAAGTCAAGCAACTCATCTCTGACAAACATTCCATCAACTATGGTGGCGAATGGAGCCTGATGGAAGGTAAGGGAAAAACCGAAAGTTCTGCCGATATGCTCGGAACTACGGAATACAAAAACCACGATACCAAGACGGCTGCTTACCTGCAATATCAGGGTGAAGCTGGCAGATGGAGCTGGTGGGCAGGCATCCGATACGAGCATCTCACCTCCCGATACACCAATCTGTCGGAGAAATCTCCCGACAATATGGAGCGCCATTACGACCAGTGGTTTCCATCGTTCGGTATCACTCTCAACGAACCGTCGTGGCATCACTCGCTCAGTTTCCGCACTACCACCGCACGACCTTCTTTCAGTCAGTTCAGCGGGAACATCTACTATATCTCGCGCTTTCAGTATCAGATCAGCAATCCGAAGCTGCAGCCTGTCAACACCTATCGTCTGACCTACTCCGTGCAGTGGAAAGATTTCATGGGAATGCTGAGATACACCCGTACCGACCACTCCATCATGTACATTCATGAAGTGCCGGAGGACAAGCCCGTAAGATACGTGAGTACATTCATGAACTTCAACAAGATGCAGAAATACATGGCATATCTCAACTGGGGACACGTCTTCGGCTGCTGGCGCCCAAATGTAAATGCAAGCATCACTTACCAGCGCTTCTCCGTAAATGATCATGGAGAGCTAATCAGTTACAACGGAGTAACTTGGGATGCATCGTTTGACAATTACTTCACGCTACCAAACGACTATCAGCTGTCGCTCTCCTACAGTTTTGACAATGGAGGGCAAGTGGGTAAAACGAAGTTCCGCCCCACTCAGAACTGGAGTCTTGGTGCCAACAAATCGTGGATGGACGGCAGATTACAGGTTGCCTTCAGTGCCAACGACCTCTTCCATCAGCAGCTCTTCAAGGAGCGAACCCACGAGCATGCCGTTGACTTCTCCCAGACTGAGGATTACAAGCTATGGAGCTACAAGTTGACCGTAACCTGGAAATTCAACAAGCGCAATGGAAGATACAACGGCATGAACAGTGCGGAAGATGAATTGAACCGACTATAGCCGGACAAGACTCTCTTATCTTAATGATCTTTATAATTTCAAGTATCCGGGTTATCCCACACCCAGTAGTTCTACTTCGAATATCAGGGTAGAACCGCCTGGGATGCCCGGCTGTGAGAACTTGCCGTAGCCCATTTCGGCTGGGATGTAAAGTTCCCACTGGTCGCCCACGTGCATCTGCTGCATGGCAACAATCCAGCCATCAATCAGGTCGCTCAATCGCATGGCGAAAGGCGTACCGCCACGGCTGGAATCAAACTTCTTGCCGTTGATGGTCCAACCGGTATAATGAGCCGTCACGATGCTGCGTCGGCTAGGCTGTGCTCCCTTCGGGTCGCCCTGCTTCAACACCTTATAATATATACCACGAGGCAGCGCCATAACGCCCTCCTCCTTTGCCTTCTCCTCCAGCCAACGCTTGTTGGCCTCAACATATTCTCTTTTTACCATAAATCTATTTGGGTTCTTGATATACTATGATTTTTGCGCAAAGTTACAAAAATCTATCGTATCTGCAAAAGAAAAAGGGGAACTTTTCTTCTTTTATCAAAGAAAAGCAGTACCTTTGCACCCTAATCATCAAAAAATACGATATGCCACAGACACTACATATTGCAATTATTGGTGGGGGTGCCGCAGGATTCTTTGCGGCGATAGAGGCCAAGCGCAACTTCCCTCACGCCGACATCACTATATTCGAGAAGAATTCGAAGGTTCTCGCCAAGGTGGAAATCACGGGAGGAGGAAGATGCAATCTTACCAATTCCTTTGAGGAGATTTCCGACCTGAAACAGGCGTACCCTCGCGGACATAAACTGATGAAGCGACTCTTCAAGAGATTCGACTACCAACATGCCTTCAACTGGTTTGAGGAGAACGGCGTGCCACTGGTTACGCAGGAAGACCAATGCGTGTTTCCGCAATCGCAGGATTCGCACAGCATCATCGACTGTCTGGTGAATACCGCCAAACGACTGGGCGTGAAGATACAATGCAACCACCAGCTCACCGCCATCACCGAACTGGAGGATGAACGCCTGCTCCTGGATTTCAAGGTTTCAAAAGGAAAGGGAAATCTATCGGGGGCATCTTCTGCCTCTCATCCCGTTTCCGAAATCAGGCAGATGGCCTTCCACCGGGTAGCCATCACCACGGGCGGTCATCCCAAGCTGGAAAGCTTCAAGCATCTCTCTGATTTAGGACATGCGATAGAGCAGCCTATCCCATCGCTCTTCACCTTCAACATTGCCGACAAGGCTTTCAAGAACCTGATGGGCACGGTGGTAGAGCCGGTATATACCAGCATTCCGGGCACCAAGCTGAAGGCAGAGGGTCCGCTCCTAATTACCCATTGGGGCATGAGCGGTCCTGCCGTGCTGAAGCTCTCCTCTCATGCAGCCCGCTATCTGCACGAGAACAATTATCAGATTAAGATTTCCGTAAACTGGGTACATGAGAGCAACCGCTCGCTGGTGGAAGAGCACATCCAGGGCATCATCATCGCCAACCCGCAGAAGCAGTTGGCTAGCATCCGCCCTTACAATCTCCCATCCCGCCTCTGGCTCTTCCTGATTCAGAAGATGGGATATGCACCCGAGAAGAAATGGAGCGAAATGGGAAAGAAGGGTTGCAACCTGCTGATAGAAACCCTCACCAACGACCTCTACCAGGTGAACGGCAAGGGAGCCTTCAAGGAGGAGTTTGTTACCTGCGGCGGAATCAGCCTCAGCAACATCGACCTGCATACCCTGGAGAGTAAGGTGTGCCCTCACCTCTTCTTTGCCGGCGAAGTGCTCGACATCGATGCCATCACCGGAGGCTTCAACCTGCAGGCTGCCTGGACCACGGGGTATGTGGTGGGACAACATATCGGAGAATAAATTATTCTCCCTTCAAAACAAAGTCTTTCACGATGCGGGTGTATTCCTCGTGATGGTCGCGATATGCCATGGCATGAACGGAGCCTTTGGCGATGAAGATGGCTTTTCTGCCCTTCGTCTTTGCCTCATAAAGCGGATGAAGCATGGCGTAGGGCACGAAGGCATCCTTATCGCCATGGATAAAGAGCATCGGTTTGGTGCTCTTGCGAACCTGCTCTATCTGCTGCGCCTCGGCAAACGACCAGCTGTAGCGATGCTGGCAAAGAGCAGAAGTGGTATTCATCAGCGGGAAGGAAGGCAAGCCAAACTGGTCTTTGAGCTGAGCGGAAAACTCATCCCACACGCTGGTATAGCCGCAGTCCTCCACAAAGCACTTCACGTAATCGGGAGTCTTCTCTCCCGATACTGCCATCGTGGTTGCCGCACCCATCGAAATACCGTGAATCACCTGGCGGGTTTCAGCTTTAATACTAGCTTTCCCATCGTCCAAAGAACTCTGATTCTTCGCTCTTCCTTCATCACCCTTCACTTTAAAAATCTCATTGGCGATTTCCGACCATCTGATCACATCCCATCTATCCTTCCATCCCATCTGGATATGGTCGCCCTCGCTCTCTCCATGTCCATACAGATCTGGCAGGAGCACATTATACCCCATATCGTGATTATAGAGATAGGCGATGTGCAGCATTCCCTCGGAGCGCACCTGATAGCCATGCACCACCACGGCAGTCTTTTCCGTAGTTTTCGGTGCATAGAGATAGATGGCATGCGCCTTGTAGCCCGACGGCATCACGACAAAGGTATCCTTCACGCAATGGTGCTGATACACTGAGTCCATCCAGCCAATCATCCAGGGGCACTCGTTCTTCATTCTGTTCTTCCAATGCTCAGCCGTCATTCTCTCCTCCTTCGGATAGTTGAGCGAATAATTGAGCATATAGTTGCTGGCGCCATACAGTCCCAGCACCACGAGCACCACCAGGCCCAAAGCCGAAGCGATGCCTATCTTTCTTATCTTTTTCTGTTTCATCTTCATTCTTATTGCTATTACATATATATTATAGAGTTTCCGCTGCAAAATTAAGGAAAAAGATGGAAATAGCAAAGAAACAGAGGAAAAATTCCTGTTAAATTGAAGCATAGAGCGGATTGCTAAAAATAGTGTTAACAAACCTAACTCGCTTTAAATTGGACTTTGATTGAAAATCAAGAAGTTGGGCGTTTGCCTATATTATATAG
>JAJWAL010000169.1:0-3942 GCA_021618535.1 Segatella copri
GAGATCAAAGTGCCTCTCATCAACTCTACCGAGGTTTTCATGGACTGGAAACATACTTATATCAACACGGTATTGGAGCCAGGTGAGACCTATTATCTGCTCTATGACTTCAAGTCTGGACATTCCATCTTCATGGGCAAGAACTGTCGCTTGCAAAACGAACTGCTGGCGCATCCTATCCCAATGATTAACGCAGACTATGCAGGTAAGGATGAGAAAAAGGTTCCAGCCCAGGAGATGATGCAGATTCTTGAATCCAGATATAAGGAGGCTGAAGGGAACTTACGAAAACAGATAGAAAAATCGGCATCTATTTCCAGATGTTATCAGGAGTATGCGGCTCAATACCTTCTCTGCATTTATGCTACGGATATCTTGCAAGGAGCATATAGCGTAAAAGACAATGTTTTCCCTCAGGAATATGTGAGCCAAGTGGAAAAAATATGGAAGGAGATTCCGCAGCCTTATACTCTGTTTCGTGACTATAATACGCTGACTAATGATCTCATCGACCAGGAAGCAAGGTTAAAGTACAGTACCCCCATGGGGAAGGCCTATGGATTCTTATCCACCAATTCTTATCCGGAACTGTTGAAAAAGCACAAGGCTCTGGGGGATATTGCGATAGCCGATTCAGAAATTGCTACGGTGGAACAATGGGCTAAGAATCTGGATGCCATAACTATCAAGCAATATCAGACGACAGATGCCAAGGAGCAGGAGAAAATAGTAAAAGCTTTTTCCAACTCAGTCCTTGACAAGCGCGCTACGGCTATCATTGGTAGAGAAGATATTGCCAAGATGCTTAAGGATGAGACTCCTCTCCTCGAAGTATATTATGCCCAGCATATAGCTGATAGCATGGGATGCAGCCAGCAGCAGAAAGATGTCATCATCTCTAAAGCCCTTCTTCAGATGTTGGAAAGACTAGCCGTGCCACTCAATAGTTATGGTCTTGACCTGGCAGAACATTGCATCAGTTCTGAAGTTCTCAGGGAGAAAGTATTGGCAGAACACCGTAAGTATCTGTCTTTGCAGAACAGGGACATAACAGCTAGTCTCAAGACAGCTCCGCAGGATATGAGCGATGGGGAGAAGCTTCTTCGCCATATATTGGAGCCTTATAAGGGAAAGCTTGTATTGCTGGATGTCTGGGGAACCTGGTGTGCCCCTTGCAAGGAGGCTCTAGCCCATTCGAAGGAAGAGTTCGAACGCCTGGCGCCATACGATGTGGTATATCTTTACATGGCAAGCAACAGTCCTGAAGAGTCATGGAAAAATATCATCAAACTGAATGATCTGGTTGGCGACAATATCGCCCACTACAATTTGCCAGCGCCTCAGCAGAGTGCCATCGAGAACTATCTCAACATTCGCTCCTTCCCATCCTATCGCCTCTTCGACAAGGAAGGAAATCTGGTAGATGTGAAAGTGGATGCCCGCCAGCTTGACAATCTGGAGAAAATCATCAAGGAACTGAACAGATAGTAAGAATACTGATAAAACTCCCTTCAAGGTATTGGGTACACGGTTGAATACATAATAAATCCCGAAATCGCTTGGCGGTTTCGGGATTTTTGCTTATCTTTGTATCTGTTTAAAGATTAACAAGTAAACATGAATACAGAGCAACAAAAGATAGAATACAAGAGTCTGCAAAAGATTCGAACAGGAGAGAAAGGATTCAAAGAGCTCTCCACTACTTGTGTGGCTTTAGCCAATGCACAAGGTGGACAAATTATGATTGGCGTAGAAGACAAGACAAAGAAGCCTGCTCCCAATCAGGTTATACCACAAGAAGAGGCAAATAGTGCCGTTACAAGATTGCGTGGACTCTGTTTCAACGTAGGTCTTGCTGTAGGGGACGTTTGTGCAGACGAAACTGGCAGTCAGTACTTTGCCATCACAGTATTCCCTTCACTCCATTCATATGCCACCACTTCTGATGGCAAAATGTACATCCGTGTCGCAGACAAATGCGAGCCGGTTCGTAGTGAAGATATTCAACGTGTAGGAGAAGAGAAGGGAGCTTTCCAATGGGAACTTGTGCCAACACGATTTGAATTGGAAGATGAGAATAAGACGAATCTCTCTAAATTCGCTAATGATATACGCCAATCTGATAGAGTGAAGCAGCATATCAAGCAGCTCGATGATATGGAAATTGGCGAACAGTACCATCTTCTTGACGGCAACAAGATGACTAATCTTGGTGTCTTATGGATTGGTACAGCCAAACAGCGTAGCCGTATTTGCTATCCTATCACTGTGCAATATATCGTATATGATGACTTGGAGAACAAAACCAATAAATTGGAATGGCGTGACAACACACGTAATCCGAAAGAACTTTTGGAAGATATTATGGACAAGGCTGTAGAGTTGACCTATAGCTATGAGATGCCTAATGGACTCTTCCGTAAGACAGTACGCTATTATAACGAGAACTTAATCAGAGAGTTGCTTGTTAATAGTTTGGCTCATAGTTCAAGAACCATCTCTAACGACATCACAATCAAGGTGTATCCAGGTTATATCAGCATCTCCAATCCTGGTGGTCTCCCTTTGGGTGTAACCAAAGACAACATCCTTCATACTAAGCACAGACGTAATCCGAATATGATTGAGATACTGACTGCACTTGGATTGATGGAAGGTGAGGGCTCTGGCTATGACTTGATTTATGAGTTGGATGCCGTTGAAGCAAAGAAACAACCTGAGATAGAATCAACATTCAACACAGTCACAGTATATCAAAGTGCAGAGATTACGGATAAAGAAGTTGTTCGCCTGATGGATTATGTTGACCATAATTATCAGCTTTCCCAAAAGAACAAGATTGCTTTCGGTATCATAGCCAGAGAGAAACGCATTGCCGCAACTGATTTATCTAAAATCCTCCAGCTATCTGCAGAAGAACGATTGAGAAGCTATATTGATAACTTAGACAAAAGCAATCTGATAACGAAAGGTGGCGTCAAGAAAGGATCATTTTTCCAAATCAATACAACTTTGCTGAAAAATGCAAAATCTAACATTGTTACTAGTTTGAAGACTATAGAACCACATGTTCTTAAGGCACTAATTATGGAAGATCTCCGTGTGCATCCTTTGAGTAAAATATCTGATATAGCAGAGCGCATTCCTGATATAGATATGAAAGAGATTCGAAAGATGCTCTATTCTATGGTTGGGAAGGAGATAGAAAAAGAGGGCACTCGATTTGATAGTAAATATTATATAAAGTAATGGCATAAAAAAAAAGGTCTGAAAAAGAAAAAACTGTTAAAAATCATGTATTGAACTAATAATCAGCGACTTTCTTTTTTCAGTATTCTTTTTCTACTCCTATATTTCATAAAAGAGATTTTAAGTCTCGGTATAAGAACAGACATTACGATGGAAACAAAGGATACCATCTATGTGATAGAACTGAAATTTAATAAGTCGGCACAAGAGGCTCTTGACCAAATCAACAACAAGCATTATACTGATGCTTTTGCCCTAAGAGGCAAAACCGTGGAAAAGATTGGTATGAACTTTATGATTGATGAAGATAAGACTATCGTATTGGATAGGGTAAAATAGTTCCCTTAGTAGCAGAACCTCTTCTTCCTGGATTGGTGGAAGTTTGGGGAGTAGCAACAGAAAAGATGGCCTTGCAAAATGCGGGGTCATCTTTTCTGTAATCAAGGATTATCTATCAATAGAGCATCCATATTGTTCTTTATGGGTGCAAATATACGAATTAAATACGAAATTGCACTCTGCTCAGTGCAATTTGCGAATATATATAAGGTTGTAGCGATAAAATACTTAGAGAAGCAAATTTGATTTTCTCTTACGCGGCTGCTTTAGTGCTTTATGTTAACAAAACTAACTCGCTCTAAATTGGACTTTGATTGAAAATCAAGAAGTTGGGCGTTTGCCTATATTATATAG
>JAJWAL010000170.1:0-3940 GCA_021618535.1 Segatella copri
ATATAATAGTTGATAGACATGTTCTCATAATAGGTACCATCACTATTATAGATAGGCTCGGTAGGATTACGCATGATAGCCTGACGATAAATCTGAGTACCGGCAGCATCTACAGGACCGTTTTTATGATACTTCTTCATTATATTGAACTGCAACTTCACGATGTCGTTGAGCATATAATGCGACAGACCTGCATTGAAACGCATTTCATCAGAATAAGTCTTCAAGAAAACACCCTGCTGGTTTCTATAAGTGAAATCAGCATTATAAGAGGTTGTCTTGTTACCACCAGTAATAGAAATATTATGATTGTGCGTGAATGCAGTACGGGTTACTGCATCCAGCCAATCTGTATCGTATCCCTTGTCAGTAAAGTTGGTCAAACCATTTCGGATATCAGAGCCATCCATCATATCAAGCTTATTGGCAAATGATGCGATGGAAGCATAACCACTATAATTTACAGTAGTATTTGTCTCACGACGACCCGACTTTGTGGTAATGATAATTACACCAGCAGCACCACGTGTACCATAGATTGCAGCAGCTGATGCATCCTTCAAGACGTCAATACTCTCAATATCTTCTGGAGCAACTGTTGACATATCACCCTCAATACCATCAACAAGAACCAGAGGAGTATTAGATCCGCTCAAAGAAATCACACCGCGAAGACGAATAGCAGAAGTAACACTAGGGTCACCAGAACCATTAGAAATGGTCAGACCAGCAACCTTACCCTTGATCAAATCACCTGCATCATGAATATTTCCCTGAGAGAAATCTTCTGCCTTGACACTGGTAATGGCAGAAGTGATGTCACCCTTCTTCTGGGTACCATAACCGATAACGACTACTTCGTTCAAAGACTTCAAGTCTTCCTGAAGTGTCACGTCACCGCCTTTGGTCTCTTGATTTACATATCCGATATAGGAGATTGTTAAGGTAGCGCCACGCTTTACCTTTAAGGTATAGTTACCATCAAGATCGGTAACAGTACCATTCTTGGCGTTGCCTTTTTCAATAACACTCGCACCAATGATGGCTTCACCATTGGCATCCTTTACTACACCCTTTACGGTAACTTCGTTCTGCTGAACATTTTCTACCTTTGGGCTTGATGAGGTCTCACTTGCTGCTAGAGTAGGTAATGCCCCCCCCACATGCAAGGACCAAACACGCGATGGCTTTTACATAAGCTTGGCTATGTACAAAGCCTGAAATGTTTTGTGTCTGTCTCATTTCTATTGTTTGTTAGGTTGATAATTGTTTTTTAAAAATTTCGATTGCAAAGTAACATAATATTTATCATATCATGCCACAAAATCGTCCAAAAGAGTGAAAATATCGTCTAATTTTGATATTTTAGACGATATTTTCGTCTTTTAACCTATATTTCTATTCAGAAATTGCCTGTAACGGCTTATTATTTATTGTTTCATCGCCTTCTTCAGTTTTCCTACAGCGGCATGAATCATGTCGTGAGTTCCACTTCCGTCGGTCACGTATTTCTGAACCATTCTGCCATAGCTGATGGCTTCCTTGAGTTCCTCGCTGGTGTTGTCATCAGGCCAGCCGGCACGGCGAAGCAGACCGGAAAGTTCTCGGAGGTCTTCCATCTCGGCAAGGTTGCCAGGGCGCATCGTATTGATGGCACGGTTCAGAATGGCAGTAGTGCCTTCCAGTTCATCCTGGGTCACCTTCTTCTTGCCCTTTGCCACCAGCTCCTGTGCCTGAGCCATCACCTTCTGCATGCGCTCATAGCCGAACGGCGCCCATGGAGCATACTCCGGAACCTTCTGAGAGAGGGCATTCCACTTCTCCTGGTCAGCCTTGCGCTCTGCGGCAAGATTCAGGAGAGAATTCAGTTCGGTGAAATCTATCTTCACCTTCTTGCTCTTCTTGCTCTTGGCATCGGTCAGGTTGATGCGGTAGTAGTGGGTACTGTTGGCGTTGCGGTAATAATCAGGCTGGAATTCCTTGCCATCCAGCTTCAGGGTAAGGAGATTGGCTCCTGCACCTGTAGTCACGCCGTTCGATTCGCCCATGGTAATCTTGCTCAACTTGGAGTCGATGTTCAGCGTAGCCTGATTCCAGGTCTGTGCGCCTGTACCTGCCATAGCTAATGGTCCGTACATCAGGGTTCCTACCCAGGATGTCTTCAGCGGAGTACCGTCCATACTTGCCACATCGCTCGAAAGCTTATCGGCACCATATTCGATATGCTTGCTGAATGGCATGTCGATTTCTACGACATCGCCCACCTTCCAGTGCTTCTGTTCCAGTTCTACATAGGTACTAGGCTGATAGCTCTTCGCCACTTCCTTACCGTTCACCTTGATGGAGAAACCTTGAGTAGCCCAGTAAGGTACACGGAGTTTCAGAGTGAAATCGCCCTCGCCTTCCGTAATCTTGATGGCTGAATGCTGTGCCGGCCACAGGCAATCCTGCTTGATGGTCACGCCCTTCTCCTTCCAGTGGAGAGTGGTTGGCAGATAGAGACCTACCCAGAGGGTATGATCGTTGGCAAAATAAGCCGACTGCTGGTACTTGGTATGGTTTTCAGAACCTGTACCGCCGCAGCAGGTGCTCTGAGGAGTCTCGTTGCCGAATGGCTTGGTAGCATTCAATCCTACTGCATACTGGTAGCAGGTCTGATACTGGTCCGGATTGAGCGAACCGATAATCTGATTGTACAGCGTGCGCTCGATATAGTCGAGATACTGCGCATTATCAGGGTTATAACAGTTCAGATCCTTGCTCAGCTTGACGAGGTTATACGCACAGCAGGTTTCGTTGATATCCGGATAAGCCTGCGATTCACCTTCCTGCAGTCCGTTGGTTGCCATACTCAGAATCTGTGTATATGGCTGGCGGAACATCTCTCCATTTCCAACACCACCCATCGCATACATGTATCTGCCCTGCACCAGTCTCCAGAAGTTCTCAGCCAGATTGTAATAGTATGGCTTCTGATTGCTCTTGTAGCTGCGCAACGCTCCGATAATCATCGGAATATGCTGGTTGGCATGGCGGGTACGGATGTCATCGATGTTCTTGCTCAGCGGATTATAGAACTTAGGTGCATCGAAACAGTTGGCCGCCTCAAGGAGCTTTGCCTTCTCATCCGGATTGGAAACCATCTCAGAAAGACGGGCGAGCGATTCGCTCATACCTCCCACCTCACCGGCGATATACATGTCCCACATCTCGTAGCGGTTGCCTGGCTTGGCTCTGCGCTCATCCTGGGTTCCGTCCTGCTTCACGTAAGTGCGGTAGTGCATTCGGTTCCATACCCAGAGTCCCATATCCTTGGCGATGAGGAGTGCCTTGTCGCAGATTTCCTTATCATCAAAGTAAGTGGCGATGTCTATCAGACCGGCAAGTTGCTTGTGTACGCTGTAATAAGGAGCCCAAACCCAATCGGAGTTGTTGTAGGCACGATACATCTCGATAAGAGCACAATGCTGAGCCGGAATGGCGTTGATATAGCCATAACCATACTGTTCAGGGTGCTTTTTATACTCATCAAAAGCAGCCCAAGTGCCCTTCATCTCTCTGAGTTCTGCCTCTGGAGCGAAATCACGCGCCTCCCAGTTACGCTTCAGATCCTTATTATATACGAAGGTTTTCTCCTGACACTCTCGCAACTCATTCACCATTCGGGTGATGTTCTTGCGAAGGATGGCTTTCTGCTCAGGATTGGTTGCCACGGCGTATGCCTGTGCGATTGCCGACATATAGTGGCCTGATCCATGTCCCTTGAGTTTGGTATCCGGCGAATCCCAGCCATCACTCTTGGTATAACCCTCGGTACTGAGTCCGTAGGTATCACGGTAATTGTAGAGCTGCTGGGTAACATCCCAGGAACAGATCTCGCGGATAGCCTCATCACGGTTGTGGGTGAGTCGGTTGTCACCATCTATGCTCACATCAGCGA
>JAJWAL010000171.1:0-3907 GCA_021618535.1 Segatella copri
TGATTACCAATGCCTATACAGATGACATCAGAGCCACCAACAGCATGCTCTACATCGCTCTTTCAGTCATTTTCCTGCTCTCGCTCGGAGTGGGACTTAGCAGTCTGTTCATCCGCAAGAAGAACAAGCTTCTGAAACAGAAGAAAGACGAAATCACGGCTACATCGGCTAGAATGGAAGTTCTCAACAGTCAGTTGCACCTCATCAACGAAGAACTGAAGGACACCAACCAGAAACGCGAGAGACTGGTGAAGGTGTATATTGACCTGTGCTATAAAAACATAGAGAGGAACAGCAAACTGCGTACTTTGGCGGTAAGAAAGATAAAAGCCAACCAGAGCAAGGAGCTGCTGAGCCTCCTTTCGTCCTCATCAAGTACAGAAAAAGAGAACAAGGAGTTTCTGACGGAATTCGACAAGGCATTCCTGTCTCTGTACCCAACTTTTGTAACCGAGCTGAACCAGCAACTCACCGAATCGGCACATATCCAGCTGAAAGAGAACGGCGAAATGCCCCCTATCCTCCGTGTATGCGCCCTGTTAAGACTAGGCATCACCGAGAGTTCCAAGATAGCCGGCATCCTGTCTTATTCGCCCCAAACCGTATATAACTACCGTTCCCTGCTCAAGAACAATGCCATCGACAAGGAGCACTTCGAAGAAAATGTGCTCAGACTCTGCATGGTGATAGCCGACTGATCAGAGATTAAGAATATTTTTTCTTGATTCGAATAATTACACCCATACTGGCAGCACCTCTATCCTGATGCCATCACGCTCTATCGTTTGCTGCTGATTGAAAGTTAAAATTCTGCATTGCCTGCATCCTGTAAAAACAGAAGCAGCCAGGAGTCCACCTACCTCTCGTTCCAAGTTCTCTTCGTTTAAAGCCCAACATACCTGTATCAACTCCGAAACTCGCTCACCTCGTTGTACTACGAAATCACACTCCTTCTGATCACAGAAATAGGTGATTCTGTCTTCCTCACCCAAACTGCGCTCCAAGTTGAGGTAAACAATGTTTTCGAGAGCCTTGCCGGCATCCTCACTTTCAGGGAGCAACACTGCATTGCGCATGGCAATATCTGCCATATAATACTTGGATGGCGCAGAACTCTGCTTGACTAGCGACTTGGTATATTTCTGCACCTTGCGAAACAAGAAGATGTTGCAAGCATAGTCGAGCCACAAATACAAGGAATCCTTGGAAACTTTCAATCCCTGCGACTTCAAGTCATTATAGATGTTGTTGACACTGGTTGGTTTGGTGAGATTGTTCATCACTCGTTTCAAAAAGTATCTCACCACAGTGGAAGATGCTCCGATATGGTAATGCTCCATCATATCACGGAAGAGCATCGTGCTGAAATAAGACTGGAGTATCTTCACTTTCTCCGACCTACTCTTGGCACGCACTACCTCCGGGAATCCACCTTCCTCACAATAATCTCTAAAGGCAGAAGCCATCATTGCCTTGCCTTCTTCGCTATACTTATCAGCCTCAACACCCTTAAAACTCAGATATTCCTCAAAACTCAACGGATACTCACGATATTCATCAGGCCATCCACGCAAAGCGGAAGCCATCTCCTCGGAGAGCATCTTGGCAGTGCTACCCGTGATGAAGATATGCTTGCAATAGTTCTTATACACTCTGAGCACAAAGAGTTCCCAACCTTGCACCAGTTGTATCTCGTCAAAAAACATATAGACATCCTGGAGAGGTATCATAGGATACATCTCCCGATAAGCCTGTAAAAGTTCATCGAAATTCTCTGGTGTCATGGAGAGAAAACGCTCATCATCAAAACCGACATAGAGAATGCGCTCCTTAGGCACACCACTTTCTAACAAACGATTGATAGTCAAGCCTAAAAGAGAGGACTTGCCACAACGGCGGATGCCTGTGACCGTAACGATACGACCTCCATCCAAAGGAAGTTGCATCTCTCTTGCTTGCAAATCCAACGGAAATTCTCGTTGATGCAAGGCTATGATGGATTGAAAAGTATTACGTAATTCCATATCTTCTTTCTTATTTTTGGCGCAAAGATACAAACTTTCCTTCTAAAAAGGAAAGAAATCGGCAATTATTTCCTTTTTAGAAGGAAAGAATCGTCAAAAGTTTCCTTGTCAGGAAGGAAATATGGCTCGTAACACCATTGTATCAGCATCGCAAACATCTTTCAATCAGAAAGAAATCGACCTGTAATATAACCATCGTACCTTTGCAAACGAAATCAGAAAGGTATTTTGATTAAGAAAACATAAAGGTATTCAGTTATGAACACAAAAAGGGGAATTATTGGATTAGGATTGCTCGCTGCCGGTATCACACCGATGTGGGCACAAGACATCAAGGGTGTTGTCATCGACCAAAAGTCGAAAGAGACACTCATCGGAGCGGTCATCACTGCCGTGCCTGGAAATGGGAGCAAGAATGCTACCCAAGAGAAGGATGATATCAAAGCAGTGACTGACATCGACGGAAACTTCTCGCTCCTAAATCTCAAAGATGGTACTTATACCTTATATATAAAATATGTAGGATACAAAACTCAAAAAATTGACGGGGTTCAATTGAAGGGCGGAAAGAGGATAGATGGAAAGGCAATCGTTTCTTCGAAGGATACTTCATCGAAGAATGATGCTTCGGAGAAAGCATTGCTGACCATCGCTTTGCAACCTGATGAACAGCAGCTGAACGAGGTGACCGTTACCGCAGTGGAAAGGCGTAATACGGATGCGGCAATGATACAGGTCGCCAAAAACAGTCCCGTCATCGTGAGCAATGTTTCGGCACAGGAAATATCCCGTACTCAGGATACAAATGCGGGTGAGGTGATACGCCGAGTGCCAGGCGTGAGCCTCATCGACGATAAATTCGTGATGGTTCGTGGATTGTCTCAGCGTTATAACAATGTGTGGGTGAACGGAGGAGCAGTGCCTAGTTCTGAGGCTGATTCCAGGGCATTCTCCTTCGATATCATCCCAAGTTCGCAAATCGACAACCTCACCATCGTGAAGTCGCCATCGGCTGAATATCCTGCTGACTACTCAGGCGGTTTCATCATCGTCAACACCAAGGAGATTCCGGCAGAAAACAGTTTCAACATCGCCGTGGGCGGAAACTGGAACACATCTTCTGCCTTCAAGGACTTTTCTTACTCAAAAGGTTCCGAAACCGATTTCCTAGGGTTCGACAATGGCTTGAGAAACCTGAATGGGGGCATCCAGGCAGCCTTGAATCCGCAGCTCGATGCCAACGGAAAACCGGTGGGCGATTATGCTACTTCGCTCTTGGGAAACGGACTTAACAACGATTGGCTCGTGAAGAACAGGAAACCTTTGGGCGACCTGAAGTTAGCGGCCAGCCTAAACCAGCGCTGGATGCTCGGCGGAAGAACACTTGGCATGCTCGCCGCCCTGAACTATACCAACGAATACCGCACCTACGAGAACATGGAGAACAACCTCTATGGCATCTATGATGCGGCTAACGACAAGCCGAACAATCTTCGTCACTCTGTTGACGACCAGTATAATAATAACGTGAGACTCGGAGCAATGCTCAACTTCACCTTCCTTTCCAAGGACGGCAACCACAAGTATCAGCTCAAGAACATCTTCAACCAGTTGGCTACCAGCCGATATACCTGGCGTGATGGCGTGAGCGCCCAGTCGAACCTGGAGCGGAGCGCAGAGTATTACTACCGCAGTCGAACAACATATAACGGTCAGCTTACCGGCAAGCACACCTTCACTAGCGACGCCCTTGATTGGAGCATCGGGTATGCGTATGCCAACCGTCATTTGCCTGACCGTCGTAGATACCTCATCGACGATGCTCTGGAATCGGGCGTTTATGCCCTGAGCACCGGCAACGACATATCCCGCGAGTGGACTCA
>JAJWAL010000172.1:0-3891 GCA_021618535.1 Segatella copri
TTCCTTGGTTGTGATAAGCTCAAAGGTTTTATAGAGTATAACAAGAACACGGACAAGAACAACAGTGAATTCGCCAACTACAAGACTGGCTATTTCACAAATTTAGTAGGCAAGAATGGTGATGAGAAGATAGGAGCTGTAGGAGAAATTCTTACTGCGGAGAATCTCACTCTTAACGACGACAAGGACTTCGTGGCGTACGAGAAGTTCGCAGCCAAGAATGCAACTTACAGCCGCGAGATGAAGACTGGCATCACATGGGGAACGCTCTGCTTGCCTTTCGCCATTGACCAGAGCCAGGTAAAAGAATGTAAGTTCTATCGTCTCACAGGTATTGACAAAGATAATAAATGCATCACCCTTGAGAGTTATGAAGAAGGAGCAAAGATCCCTGCCGGCACTCCGGTCCTCTTCAAGATGAATAAGGGTGTGCAGACTCTCAGCATTTCTGCACAAAATGCAGAACTCGTTAAAGAGCCAGTAGCTGGAACAAACACAGATGTCAACCTCGTAGGTTCATTCATCAAGATTGGCGGCAAAGACAATCAGGGTCTTGCAGACACCGACTACATCATTGGTAAGGATAAGTTCTGGCTTGTCTCTGAGTTGAAAAATGATGGCAATGGCAAGGGCGTGGGCAGCAAACCTATGCATGCATATATCCATCCAGCCACAGCATCTCAGGCAAGAGCAGCCATGCTGAGCATCGGAAAGGGTGATGGCACTACTGCCATTGACAACCTCAACGCCATCAGCAACGATGCCAATGCAGAATACTATGATGCGAATGGTCGTCGTACCAATGGTCTGCAGAAGGGCTTGAACATCGTGAAGCGTGGCAGCAAGACTTATAAAATCATGGTTAAGTAAAGGATTTTAAAATCAAAAGGGAAATGAAAAAGAAAGAATATACAAAGCCAGAGATGCAGGTGGTAAATATCACCTCTTGCACCCTCCTCGCAGCCTCGACTATACAGCAAGGAAAAGGTGACACAGGTAGACCAGAATTGGAAGAAGACTGGTATTATGGTGAGTAACAGTCATGATAACGCCTAACGGCAAAATACAAGGGGGTCTATATGCCACGATGAAAAGGTGGCGTATAGACCCTTAATTATATGGAGATATTCGTAATCTACGTCTCCGTTTATGAATTGCTCAGATTCTTAATGATTTCCAAAGGTAGCTGGGTAGCTTTGGAAACTTGTTCGGCAGAAAGTCCCATTGCCAGCAATCGTTGTGCTGTTTCTGTGTTGGCCTCATGTTTGCCTTCTGCTCTACCTATTTCTATACCTTCACGCTTGGCAGTATCTACGGAATTCTTGATGTCGCGATATGCCATCTTGCTGGTCTCGTACTCCCTCATTTCCTGCGGAGTAAACTTGGCTATCTCGGCTTCCTCGAAGAGGCGGTCGAAGACTTTATCGCACAGTTCTTTAGGGCGCTGGGTAAGCTTATAGAGGTTCTTCAGTGCATAGAGCCATTTCTCGTAGAGCGTATCCAGTTCTTCCAGGGTTTTGTTGAACTTGGAAATCTCTACATAGATATATTCTAGTTTGTCGTAAAATACTTTGTGGGTAGCTGTGTCGCACAACTGCACATGATGGCGGATTTTCTCCTTGTCGAATGCGTCCTCGTTCATGCTGAAGTTGAGCAGGGCAATGGTATAGACATGATTAAGCTTGAAATCCCATTCATTCCCCTTAGGCGCCTGTTCTCGGATAGGGAAGGTGGAGTAGAAGAGGGCGCGATCCTTGAAATACGTCTGGTACGCATTCTGCATTTCTACAATGAACTTCTCGCCGTTTTCGCCCTCACAATATACATCAAAGATGGCTCTGCGGTCGGTATAGACATCTCCGACGTGCTCCGGATTCAGATACGATACGTCCTTCACAACCTGTCTGCCATTAAACAAGCTGTTGAGGAAGCAAATGAGCAAATCCTTGTTCATCGCTGTTCCGAAAATTCGCTTGAAACCGAAGTCGGTCAGCAAGCTGATATATCTTTCTTCTACCTGCTTCATAATCATCTATATTAAAAATCCATGCCGCAAAGTTACGGTTTTATTTTCATATCTGCAAGAGATTTCTGTACGTATAAGTTAAATATTGCAAACATTTATTTCTTTTCTTGCGAAAAGTTCTCTGTATCGAGAACTTTTCGCTATTTTTGCAGCAAAAATAAACGATTATGAAGATATTAAAGTTCAAATTGCTGAAAGATTTTGCAAGGAAACATTAATAACTGAAATTTCGCAAGTAAGCCCCAAACGCCCTGAAAGGGCAGAAGCTCCTAGCCCAGGGCAGCGCCCTGGGTTATTATGAACGCAAACTTGTCGCCCTGTAAGGGCAAAAGCTTTCAAAAACCAAGAATTTATAAGGCTTTTGCCCTTACAGGGCGCCTTGCTGACTGCAATTATACCCATGGCGATGCCCTGGGCTAGGAGCTTTTGGGCCTTCAGCCCGTTCTTGAACCACTTGCGAAACTTAAGTCAAAAATATATAACTATGACTATTAAAGACGAAAAAACATATAATGAAATTGAAGAGCGAATGGAGGCTCTGCTTGCAAAGGGCACCCAATTGGGCGGCATGGACTTTCTCAGCGAAGTAGAAAAGGAAGAATTAAAGGTCCTCAGCGAAGCTGCTTACGATTGGGAATGCGAAGTTGATCCCCATCCATGGCGAGTTAAGCCTTCACTCATAGCTGCCATCAAAGTTGCTTTTCGCCAAAAAGGCTACAAGCAAAAGGAGGCTGCAAAAGCTATAGGCGTGTCAACAACCGCATTAAGTGATATTCTCCATGGACGTCGTGCAATTAATTTTGATGTTGCAAGAAACATATACCACAACCTCGGCGTTCCTGCCAATGTTGTATTGGGATAGTTGAGTGTTGAGTGTTGAATGTTGAGTGTTGAGTGTTGAATGAAAGAAATATGACGACAAAGAAAAAGGGCGCATCCGGATTGGATGCGCCCTAACTTGTTAAATAAATTCGGAGGGATTCTACTCTTGAAAAGCCCTCTTAATTTGAGAGGATCAGGAAGCATCCAGGAGGTACTGGAGCTTCGTGGCATCAAAACACGGACAGGCTTTCTGAACGCCGGGCAAATCGCGATGACCCAGGATGGTACGGATGCCCGGAAAACGGTGGTGAAGATCCTGGATAAGATGCTTCATCGCCTCCTTCTGCTTAGGAGTGCGGGTGTCGCTGATGCAGCCCGATGGCGAAAGACCACCCTCGTAACAGATGCCTATGCTGTGCGCATTGTAACCGAGGGCATGAGAGCCCATACGCTCTACCGGGCGACACGCATGAACCACTCCATCCAGCGTGATGTAGAAATGGTAGCCGATGTCGGTCCAGCCGTTGTTATGAACATGGTCGTAGCGCAGCATCTTCATCGTATAACGGTGATCGCAGCGGCTGCCGCTGCAATGCACCACTATCATATCGATGTCTCTCATAGGCATCACTCTAAAGTCCACCTGCCGAAACGCCCAACGCCCCGAGGAGAGCTGTCAGTACGGTTACTGCAAACTTGAGAATCTCATTCCATTTCTGCTTGTTCTTTTCTGTCATAATCTATTCTGTTTTAAAAGGTTAATTATTCTAATCCGTCTCCAGTGTCACCGTTGCCAGTGCTACCCGTGCCGCCAGTCTGTTCGCCAGAGGTGTTGCCACCCGTGGTATCGCCGCTAGAAGGAGCATTGTCCTTGGCAGGCTTTTTCTTAGCCTCCTCAATGTCGAGAGTCTTGGCGCCCTCCTTCTCAGCCTTGAGGGCTGCCTTCTGTACGGCACGTGATGCAACCTGCTCAAACTCCATACCTACGAAGATGTTGGCAAGATCGCTGCCCGGGATAAACTGGATGTTCACACCCTTGATGT
>JAJWAL010000173.1:0-3878 GCA_021618535.1 Segatella copri
GCTTTCAGCAGCTTTATCTCCTCTGCCGTCAGCCCCGTCATATCCATGATAGACGCTTCATCCATACCCTTTGCCAGCATCTTCCTGGCAATTTCAAGGCTTCGCTGGGACATGCCTTCTTCTATGCCTTTCTGGTATCTGTCATCCAGAAGGGTTCTTTCAACACTTACGGAATCCCAAAACTTGTCGTAGGCTCTGAGTTCGGCATCTGTAAAGCCGGAAACTTCAAGATCTTCTACTGCTTTTCCAATCTCCGGGTCATTAAGCAGGTCGGCAGGAATATCCTTCGTATTGGAATTTATTTCTGTGAGGAAACGGAGCCACAAGACCATCATGCGCTTATCGGCAATGGAATGAGGAGTGAACTTAGGGAGTTCAATGAAGGTGAAATGCAAGCCTTCGATGACCTTATTGCTGTCCTTATCGTGCACGATGCGGTAGTTGTGGATGAAATCCGGAGTATCATGCGCAAAGATATCATTTATCAGGTTGAGAGAATACACTGGTTGCAGTTCGCTGTATTTTCCTCCCTTTTTTGCCTGACTCACATAGAGCTTGGATGCATTGAACAGTACTCGCTGCTGGAATGCGTCAGACCATTCCATCTGCATTTCCACGCAGAACTTCCTGCCTCTGACATCGGTGCAGAGTACATCCACTATGGTGTTTTTTCCCCCTTCGAGCTGGGGCACAAGTTCTGTTGGCAGATACTCTATCTCGTGTATCTGCTCTTCTTCGCTGAGTGGCAGGAGTGCGTTCAGGAGGCTGATCAGTCTTTTAGGATGATTGCCGAATATCTTCTTGAACGTAAGGTCTGCCTTAGGATCTAAGTACTTCATAACCATCTGTTTTAAAATTCTATAGCGCAAAGTTACGACATTATTTCCAAACCTGCAAGCTTTTTCTGGGATTTTTAAAGGTAAAAAAGTAAAAAGGTAAAAAAGTAAAGATTTTAAGGTGGTAACATACCACCATCTATGGGTTGGCTACTATTTTTTATTCCAAGTTGAGGCAAATTGGCATCCCTTTCTAATTGGTCAGCAACTTGCTGACCAATTTCTGTGTATGGTAGATACATGCAATAGATTAGACGGAACAGGGTTAGGGCTCACCTAGGAAGTAGAGGATGTAGGAGACTTGCATCGGGGTGAACTCCTTGCAATTCTTGCCGTAACCGGTGGCGGCGAGCTTCTGGAGAAGGTCGGGGATGCGCTGGATCCATCGCATCAGGTGAGCACTGGCTACCGCTGGAGTAGCATCGGGAAAATACAGGAGAGCTAGCTCTTGCTTGGTATAACTTCTTAAATCCATAGTTTTGTTTGATTTTTAAAGGGGTTTATGATTGATTCAAGTTTCGCAAGTTCAGGAGTTAAAGAAGTTAAAGGAGTTATCGCTCCCTACGGTCGCTGAGGAGTTAAGACAATAGTCTTTTTGGCGTAGTTCTTAAGCTGCAAGACATACGTCTTAACTCCTTAACTTCCTTAACTCCTTTAACTTCCTGATATGCGAAAGTTCAGTCCCTGACTTTTGCATCGTAAGCTACTGACTTTTACATCGTAAGTCTCTGACTTTTGAACCGTAAGTCTTTAGTTTCCGATTCGGAAGTAACTGGCTTTGCAATGACACTATGACACTTATGACAGTGAATTCTGAAGATTTGCTCTCGCGCGGGCAGGCAGGAAAAATCAGGCCGAAAGTTCCTGCCTGCCCGCGTGCGAGGCGAAAAGTTGAAAAACTAGTGTCATAAGTGTCATAGTGTCATAATCTCACCAGTGGGAACCGATGGTTTTGGGACGGCTAGAACGGGGTATCATCATCGGATTGCGGCGAGTTGATGCAGAGGGATACCTGGTATGCCTTGATTTCCTCGGCAGTACGGATAATCGCCCTGTACCCACGGTTGTAGGTGGTGCGCATCTTTTCGAATCCGAGATCATTGAAAGCTCTGCCCAGCTTGGTGCTGCTCAGCTTCTGGGAGATGTTGCAACTGATGATCTGCATCGCTCTGGCTATGGACACGAACTCCCCTGTCTCCGCCTCCGTTGGCTTTCGGAAGTAGAGATCCACAAGTTCCTGTTCTAGTCTAGGCGCCTCAAAAGCGCGGTTGTGCCGGTTCTGCTGTTCTATCTCCTCATCGGTGAACCAATAGCGGAAATCACTCTTGTAGAGGGCGTAAGCCTGGGCGTAGATGCCTTCGTAATTGAACGGATGCTCACGGGGCGAGAGGATGCTCTCTATCTCGTAGGGCAGCCAGCGACGGTTACCGGTAGGGTCGCTCAAAAACTCGGGATTGTTGCCCGTGCCGCAGAAGGTGTTGATATGCTTGCGCTGCTCGGCATAATGGCCGTATGCCGCCCTTTCGTTGGTATACTGCATCGTTACCACAGCCTTCAGCTGGTTCAGTTCCGATGGACTCATCGTGTCGAGCTCTTCATAACAGATGAGTGCATACTGCGAAAGGGCGATGATATCATCCTTCGTCATGCGCCTGGCATTCGCCTTCGTATAGAAGTATTGCTTCAGTTCCGGCGGCAGGAGATAGTTGAACCAGGTGGTCTTATAGGCACCCTGTCTGCCGATAAACACCAGGATGACATTGTTGACAGCACCTTCGTCTATCCATCCTGCTATCATCGCCACGAGCCATTTCCTGAGGGCTTCGCAGAAGGGCATCACGGGGTCTCCCTTCATCTTTACCGTGGCAGCGAGTTCGGCTATATAGTCCTTGTCGCCTTCCTGCCAGGGTGGGAGATTCTCCAGATAATCGGTGAAGGGATTGTAGGGCGGGGTATAGTCGCTCTCGATGACATTGATCATATCGCTCTTGCTCACCCTTGCGGTTAACGACATGTTGCTCCATTGCGTATTCAGATCGCGGTCCTGGAGAATTCGCCATTTCCCCTTCAGATACTCGTAGCGCAGGGTGATGAGGTTGAAGCGGAGTTGGATATGCCCGTCGAGGAAGTCTTTGATTTCATCTACGGTGGCATAGGGAATCTTTCCGGTTTCAGCCTTCGCCTTCTGTGGGTGAGTGGTGTTGTCGTAGCACGATTTGAACACCTGTTCTACGTCGTCGTATTCGGGAAACTGCCTGATAGCCCACTGGGTGGCTTCCTTCCTGTCGTACCGCTTCTTAGCCATCATGTAGCCCACCCGCATCACATACTGGTTGTGGTTGCCGGGTTCGTACTTTACCTGTTCGCTTTCCAGCTTGGGTTTGATGATGTTCTCGTAGTAGTCGGCGATGCGTTCCTGTTTCTTTTTCTTCTGAGTGGTCTTGAGCGTAGCTGAATGGAAATGGCTTATTTCCTCGGCGCTGAAGGCTGTGGCTTCAGGATTGAAATAGACTTCGGGGTCGTAGGCGAGTCCGCTGAGCCTTGTGATGTTCTTGCAGAGCGGATCGCTTTCCTTGCCGATGAGATGCGCGTAGTAGTCGTTTCCCATGGCGAAGGCGGCGGGATAATCCTCGCCTTCGTAGCGGTAGATGACGCGCAGTCCGTTGCCGCTCATGGTAACGTAGCAGAGCAGGGTGTGGGCATCGTGGCAGATTCTCTCTTTGAGAGAGCGCAGGGTGCCGTCATCCGGTTTTTCTGTGATGTGGTCGAAGTCGACCAGCGACAGATGTGTGAGACTCCGGATGTTGTCCTTGCCTTTTCCGCCTTCGAAGATGCAGGCTACGGCGAAGAGGGGTGCATCGTGCTTGTACGACTTATCCCCCGTTTTCCGGTAAGACTCGGTGAAAAACCTGAGTTTCTCATCTTCCTTCATGAAGGTTACCAGGCCTTCCAACTGGCCAGGTGAAGGAATCTTGCTGGCCATGTTAATGAATGTACTGATGTTCATCATCTCCTAAAAATTTTATATTGTTATACAATATA
>JAJWAL010000174.1:0-3873 GCA_021618535.1 Segatella copri
TTAAATATAAATTCAAGCAATCATAGCCCGTAATTCACTGAATTTGGCTATCTTTGCATAACATTTGAGAAAAACGGCGATTGGCAGGAGCTTTTCGCCGCCAACATATAGGATAAGACCGCAAGGCGTTTCAAGCGAAAATCTGGTAAATTGGAACTACGGAGACGATTGCGTGATGCTTATGCTATGCTTACGCATAGCGTGCATTCACGTACTCTCCGTAAAGGCTTTACCAGAGCCATCGCTTGAAGGTAGTGTGAATTGCACGCTACTTTTTTACCCTTGCCTAACGAAAGGAAACGATTATGGGTAAAGTTCAGATTCTCGCCGTACTGACGATGGACGGATGTCTTTCTTCAGAGTTATATGATAAAGCACATCAGGATTTGTGCCTTGACCGTTGCGGTCTTGATGAAATCAGGAAGAAAGCCTTTTACCGTGTGACACCGGACTATTCCATTTCAATGCTGCACGAATGGAGAAAAGACTGCACAAACATCCGTTACCTCGCGGAAGCCACACCGGACACGGCAGACTATATAAACGGACTGCTGCGGATGCACGCTGTGGATGAAATCATACTATACACCGTTCCTTTCATATCCGGAAGCGGACGACATTTTTTTAAGTCGGCTCTGCCAGAGCAACACTGGACGCTTTCCTCTTTGAAAAGCTATCCCAACGGTGTATGTCGCATTATCTATATCCTTGATAAAAAAGCAAGATAGCCAAAATGTGCGGCAAGCATACATTTCTATTTTCAGGAATAGAATAAATGTTCCGATTACAAACAATTTAAGTCGGAGATAATTTGTCCTTGTGAAAAAATACTGAATTTTATACCTCTGAAATCCAGCACTTTGTAAAATTGAGTGTTGGATTTTTTATTTTCTGCCGCGTTTTTTGCCAATTATATTCATGTGCGCACGCAGAAAACAAAGTGTAATTTTCAAAATTGACAGAACCATGAATTATTTCTTGCTGGCGGAAACCGACTTTTTCCGCCTGATAAACGAAGCCGGCGACTGCAATATGGAAACGGCATACACGGCTTTCGCCACCCAAGTGATCGAACTGTGCAACGGCGGCATGGACATGAACCTTACCGTCATCGCGCTTGCCTACATCGAAATCGAGTTGCAGCACCATCCCGTACGTAATCTGTCAGAAGAAAAAAGAGAGATTGCCGCCTACGTCAGCAAGGCTCTGTCTTTCGTAAGAAAGATGCAGAAATTCCTTGCCACGCCCCAAGTGCCACCACTAATATCCGCCAACAACGCAACAGAAACCACCGCCAGCCTTCTTCAATGGACGGGCAATGCCATCGACCTCGTGGAACTTATCTACGGCATAGACGTGATGGGCTGCATCAACAACGGCAATATGCCGCTCAAACAGCTCGCCCCACTTCTCTATAAGATATTCGGGGTTGATTCTAAAGACTGCTACCGCTTCTACACTGATATCAAACGCCGGAAGAACGAAAGCCGCACCTATTTCATTGACAGGATGCAGGAAAAACTGAACGAGAGAATGTTGCGTGATGAGGAGTTGGAGCGGATGAGAAAATAAAAAAATATCCATTACATATGAGAAGACAGGAATACTCGTATCCTGTCTTTTTATTTTCATTTAATTATATATTAATTAGCACAATATATGTGAGTTTTTCATTCCTATAAGGACAAATTTCAGAAACGTATGTCTGGTAAATTATTGAGTCATCATAGTATGAACATATATCATTACTAAAAACAATGAAACAACTTCCATAAGATTGTGGTTGTAAAAATCGCCATTTAATAGCCCGTTTTTTTTGTAAAATTCGCCAATTAAAAAAATATGATTATCTTTGCATTATATTTTATAAGGTATGGAAACAGTAAATAGAATACTTCAAGAGAAGATTACAGCACGAATCGCGCCCAATAAAGCAGTACTGATTTTTGGTGCTCGCCGTGTTGGTAAAACGGTAATGATGCGTAAAATTGTGGACAACTATTCAGGTAGGACGATGATGCTCAACGGCGAAGACTACGACACATTAGCACTATTGGAGAATCGCTCAATAGCCAATTATCGGCATTTATTGGATGGTATTGATTTGCTGGCTATTGATGAGGCACAGAACATACCACAAATCGGTAGTATTCTGAAGTTGATAGTTGATGAAATACCGGGAATAAGTGTCTTGGCAAGTGGTTCTTCGTCATTCGATTTGCTGAATAAGACTGGTGAACCGTTGGTCGGCCGCAGTACGCAATTTCTCCTTACACCATTCTCGCAACGGGAAATCGCACAGACGGAAACGGCACTTGAAACCCGCCAGAACCTCGAAGCGCGCTTGATTTACGGTTCCTATCCCGAAGTAGTAATGATGGAGAACTATGAACGTAAAACAGACTACCTACGTGATATTGTCGGTGCATACCTGCTTAAAGATATCTTAGCAATTGACGGCTTAAAAAATTCGAGCAAGATGCGCGATCTACTGCGATTGATAGCTTTTCAGTTGGGCAGCGAAGTTTCTTACGAAGAGTTAGGTAAACAACTCGGCATGAGCAAGACGACCGTTGAAAAATACCTCGACCTATTGGAAAAGGTCTTCGTTATCTATCGTCTGGGGGCTTATTCGCGTAACCTACGCAAGGAGGTTACAAAAGCTGGCAAGTGGTACTTCTACGACAACGGCATTCGCAATGCCATTATCGGGGCTTTCTCACCGCTGGCCATTCGGCAGGATGTCGGTGCGCTGTGGGAGAACTACATCATCGGAGAGCGGCGCAAAGCGAACTTCAATGAGGGACTGCACAGGGAGTTCTATTTCTGGCGCACCTACGACAAACAGGAAATCGACCTGATTGAGGAGAGTGCCGACAGTCTTACCGCCTTGGAGTTCAAGTGGGGAAATAAAATGCCGGCCGCACCGAAAGCCTTCCAAGAAGCCTATCCCTATGCCGAGTTTCATGTGGTAAATCGGGAGAATTATTTGGAGTTCGTATAATCAATAAATTACGTATATGGAAACAAAACTACAATCCAAACAGCAATATCCGCGGTTTATCCAAAATAAACCGTGTGGTATTGACAAATTCGATGGAGGTTCGCAAGAAAGGTTGGCAAAAACTATTGCTCGCCATTTTTGTCAGAATGATTCATTGGATGAGGAATGTACTTTACCTCGAATTATCGGCATCGAAGGTATTTGGGGATCTGGAAAATCCAACGTGGTTAAAATGTTGGAACGTGAATTATCAGACGACTATTACTTTTTTGAGTATGACGCATGGGGACATCAAGAGGACTTGCAACGCCGCTCTATATTGGAATTGCTTACAAGCAAACTTATTGATGATGGTATCCTATCTGGAAATGCAACAATAAAAGTCAAAGGTGGAGGTACGAAAACCGTATCATGGTCTGAAAAGCTGAAATATTTATTAGCCCGTAAAACGGAGACCGTAACCGAAAAATATCCCCTTATCAGTAATGGTATGGTTGCGGCATTTTTGGTTGCAGTTTTAACTCCGATATTTACATTTATTGCGTATGCAGTAAAACCTACACCCACAACATGGTGGTTTTCTTTATTGTCTATTATCATAGCTGCACTGCCAGTTCTTATTGCATTGTGCGTTTGGAAATGGGCATATAGCAAAGATCATAAATATGGATGGAGTTATATGTTAGCTATTTATCAAGATAAAGTCGAAAAGGACGTTTGCTATGAGACTTTGAGCGAAGACGAACCAACGGTTTACGAGTTCAAAACATGGATGCAAGACATTTCTGATTTTATCAAGGAAAAAGGACAACGTAAATTAGTCCTTGTTTTTGACAACATGGATCGTCTCCCCGCTGAAAAAGTAAAAG
>JAJWAL010000175.1:0-3812 GCA_021618535.1 Segatella copri
CAATTATCTGTTACCAGGTAACGCTCATACCCAATGCGATGCTGGCATTGGAACTGAGAGGAATGAACTCTTTGCTGGTCTTGCCCAAGATGTGATCCATACCGATGAAGAAGTTGTAACCCTTTGGATGGATATTCAGAACATAACCCATACTTGTAGCAAAACTGCTGACGGCAAAGTTGACACCACCATCCAACCACTTCGTTGGTTTCCAGTTGGCACTGAGTCTACCCTCGCTCCAGGTATAATCACCATTGATGCGGGTGCTGCTCAGCAAACCGAAGGACAACTTGTCATATGCTGGCAAACTGTACTCTGCGCCAAAGTTGAGCGTAGCTGCCAGAGCGGTAGTACGGCTGCCCTGGTCGCCCAAATCCTTCAGGTTGATGAAGTCAGTAATCTGGTCGCCATAATCATCTATCTTGTCGTCGATAGTAGGACCGCTGTTTTCTCTTACCGCAGTATCATGGAAGCCATTGAACTCGAAGCTCTCAGCTCTGTTCACAGCCTTCATATTGTTGCTCCAGTTGATGAAGCCCAAATCGAGAACAGAAGCACTCAGGGTCAGGTTGTCGTTCAACTTATAGACACCACCGAGGTCGAGTGCCATACCGAAGCCGCCCAATCCTGCGCCATCAACATCTACATCATCAATCTTTTCATATTTTCCCTTCTCCGGATTGTTATATTCATCCTTTGAAGTCTTATAAGTAAAGCCCTTCATGGAAACCTGCGCATTCGCCTTGCCGGAAACAATCCACTTGTCTGTACCAGAGAGGTCAGCACGCAGGTTTTCCAGACGAACATCACCATCAGCCACACCGAAGAGGAACTTCAACTTGGCACCGATGCGGAGTTTCTTGTTGATCTGATGAGAGTGACCCAATGCCAATTCTGCATAAGAGCGAGCCATCATGCTCACATCACCTATCTCATAATTCTGATTGCCCGTGTTCTTGGCAAATTCAAACAACTCATAAGGCAGGGAAGCGCCGAAAGAAGCCTTGGCATTCACCTCGATGGTATTATAACCGCCAAAGCCCTTGAAACCAGCAGAAAGTATGGAGATGCCCACATCACCCTGTATGCGGTTGTTGCTCTTGCTGAAGCCTTTCAGCGCCTCATCGGCAGAGATATAAGGATTCATGAAGGAAGTCATCTTCTTGGCACCCGCCTCCTGTCCGTACATCGGATTGTTCAGTACAATATCCTGGTAGCCGAAGTTGCCCTGCAGGTTGACATTTATATTACCCAATGCAGGGATGGTGATATAGTTCTGCTTGTTCTCAAAAGCCGGGTTCATATCGTGACGGAACTTGTAGTCGTCAGTAAAATAAGCGGAATTGAGTGTCTGAGCCATTGCGGTGCCACCCATCATCAGCAGAGAGGCAGCCAAGAGATGCTTATATATTTTATTCATCATTTTCTTTGTCTTTTATGTGTGTTATTATTCTGTTACTACTCTCTGTCATTAATTGAAGTTACCAATCACCTTACCCACGAGTTTCACCTTGATGTTTTCCAACTTCAGGGTATGCTTCTCTGAGTTGAGGTTGATACCGGTCACGGTAGTTCCATCATGGCTTGCCTTACCTTTTACCTTATAAGAGAGTCCGTCGAGCTTCTGCAATCCGCCCTTTACCTTTTCACGGAGTTCTATTTCCAGCGGAGAGTTCACGGCTGTCACGCCATCAGCAGATGCTTTCACAGTACCCTTCTTGACATTCACTTCTATCAGGTTACTGATATCAGTACCTTCCAGTCCGAGTGGAGTTGCCTCTACGATGAGGGTAGCAGGAACCAGGTTCTGCGCATCGGCTGTCAGTCGAACATAAGTTCCTTCAGACAATTCCAGATCATCCAGATCATCATTCCAACCGTCGAAATCATCAGCATATTCGATGACTGCATCCTCGGCAAATGCCAACGGTGCATAAATCTCGTAGCTTGGAACAACATTGTAATTGCGGCCGAACTCGATAGTCATTTCCTGACTGAGATCTGCCTTCGTCTCTACATCGGTAATCTGTACGTGGTCTGGAATATGCTGGTTGATAAGTGTAGCCAGGTTGCTCACCTCATATACATTAGCTGCTCCGTATTGAGCTGTCAGTTCTGCAGTCTTATGGCGGCAGATACAGATCTTGGTTACAGGCGTAACAGTAGTCTTGCAGATATTCATCTCAGGGAGTTGCACAGTAGCCAAGTTCTGACCGTTCTTGGTAGAAATCACCTTTGCACTCACCTTTGCCGCAGCATCCATATCATTTTGGATAGAAAGAATAATCTGAGGATTATCCAAGTCAGCTCTTACGCCATCTTCTGAAAGGAAGTCAGGAACGCCCGTCACAGATACATCACCCAAGCTTGAGATATTGATTTCTGGGTCGAAGATACCGGTAGCAGACTTCAAGGTAATATCATTGACATTCACGTTGGCACCGATGGTCAGTGCAGATGTAGGAACCCTCGTTACATTAGCCTCAATACCGAGGGCGAAATAACCATCCATCCTGATAGAGCCATTATTGCCGATGACAACCTTACCATAATCATCCTGGTTTTCAAAATCCAGTTTTTTAGCCTTGATGGTGAGTTGGAGGTTGCGGCTTGTAGAAACATTCTCCACCGTAATCTTCGAACCATTGACCATAGGAACGCCATTGCCATTACCTTCGACACGTGAAATCTGCAGATAGCCAGGAAGGGTGAGAGTTACCTTATTAATATTGGTGATGGCAGAAGAAAGACCACCAAGAGTGAGATTAATCTTCAGTTCGATTTCGCCAGCCACCTCAGCACTTTTCAGGCTCTTCACAGCAGCATCCGTACCATTATATTTAAACATCAACTCCTTAGGAGAGACAAAACTGAGATGACTACCGGCTGCACGGGTACACTTGGCAGCAGAATTGGCATTTAAGGTTAGCGTATTAGAATAAGAATTACCCCTCAGAACAATAGGAGAAATCATTGGTGAAGCAGATGATGCATCAGAACCTGTCAATTGGAACAGATAATCACCATTTGGGGCAATCTTCACACTACCACCCTCTTCCAGTTCCAGAATATCAGACAGAGGTATGTTCATGGTAGAACTGGCAGGTATTTCCAATTCGCCACTACCAAATCCCATCGTAGCATCAATCTGGTCAAAATCATAATCGTCATTTGTACACCCAGTTACCGAGAAACCCAACGTCAATAAAGACGCAAGTAATAGACTTGCTTTCATTTGCTTTTTCTTCATAGTTTATGAATATTTGATAATTATAGAACTTTACACTCTTAAAGAGAACTTACATAAATTAAAATACATTTGCAAATATAGCATTTTTTTATTAATAAACATGTAAAATAATCCGAAATCTTCGCTCAATTCCTCAATTTATACACAAGACACCGTTATTTTACGAATATTTCCACCTCAAAAGTCAGTTGACCACACATCATGATTCTTCAATAATCTCACTCCACAGGATGGCGTCCAAGCAGATTTGCAATCCTCCAACAAGAAAAAAAACACACGGACAAATTGAATTTGTCCGGATTGCCTGTCCGGGCGCTCATAACCACCCAATAATCAACGCATTACAAACCACCGGACAATTTGTCCGGACAAATTCAATTTGTCCGTGTTATTTTTTTAGCATGAAATCATAAAGAAATACAAGGATTCCCATCCGGTAAGCGATGAGTTCCCAAATAGAAAACACAGACTTCAGCCCCAAGAAACGGTGAGTTTTAGAGGAGAAAGCTATGAGTTAGGATTTTTAACATAAAGCTCTAAAGCAGCCAAAGGAGAATAAGAG
>JAJWAL010000006.1:0-33384 GCA_021618535.1 Segatella copri
GTAAATCTCTGCTTCAAATTCTCCAAGCAGAGATTTTTTGCAAAGTCAACGTGACAAATATCAGATAGAATCTTTCTTTTTTAAGTTCTTTAACCTAAAAAGCTTTTAAAATACATTTTTTATGCATGAGAATCTTTGCCATAAAACATATTTTTCGTAACTTTGCGGCGATTTAGGAAACGAACAAATATTTCACAACTTAAATACATTTAAAGTAAAATGGCAAAGTTAGATTTGACAAAGTATGGTATTACTGGTGCTACAGTAATCGCTCACAATCCTTCTTACGAGAAGTTGTTCGAGGAGGAGACAAAGGCTGGTCTCGAAGGTTATGAAGTTGGTCAGCAGACAGAATTAGGTGCAGTTAACGTAATGACTGGTATCTACACAGGTCGTTCACCTAAGGATAAGTACATCGTAATGGATGAAAACTCAAAGGACACTGTATGGTGGACTACTGATGAATATAAGAATGATAACCACCCAATGTCTGAGGAGGTTTGGGGTACAGTGAAGGATCTCGCTGTTAAGGAGCTCTGCAACAAGAACCTCTATGTAGTAGATGGTTTCTGCGGTGCTAACAAGGATACTCGTATGGCTGTTCGTTTCATCGTTGAGGTTGCTTGGCAGGCTCACTTCGTAACTAACATGTTCATCCGTCCTACAGCTGAGGAGCTCGAGGCTTTCGAGCCAGACTTCGTTGTTTACAACGCTTCTAAGGCTAAGGTTGAGAACTACAAGGAGCTCGGTTTGAACTCTGAGACTTGCGTTGCTTTCAACGTAACATCTAAGGAGCAGGTTATCATCAACACATGGTATGGTGGTGAGATGAAGAAGGGTATGTTCTCTATGATGAACTACTTCTTGCCATTGAAGGGTATGGCTTCTATGCACTGCTCTGCTAACTGCGATATGAACGGTGAGAATACAGCTATCTTCTTCGGTCTTTCTGGTACAGGTAAGACTACATTGTCTACAGACCCTAAGCGTAAGTTGATCGGTGACGATGAGCACGGATGGGATGACAATGGTGTATTCAACTTCGAAGGTGGTTGCTATGCTAAGGTTATCAACTTGGACAAGGAGTCTGAGCCAGATATCTACAACGCTATCAAGCGCAACGCTCTCCTCGAGAACGTAACTGTAGCTGCTGATGGTAAGATTGATTTCGCTGATAAGAGCGTAACTGAGAACACTCGTGTTTCTTACCCAATCTTCCACATCAACAACATCCAGCCAGGTTCTTCTGCTCCAGCTGCTAAGCAGGTTATCTTCCTTTCAGCTGATGCATTCGGTGTATTGCCTCCAGTATCTATCCTGACTCCAGAGCAGACTCAGTACTACTTCCTCTCTGGTTTCACAGCTAAGTTGGCAGGTACAGAGCGCGGTATCACAGAGCCTACTCCAACATTCTCTGCTTGCTTCGGTCAGGCATTCTTGGAGTTGCACCCAACAAAGTATGCTCAGGAGTTGGTTAAGAAGATGAACAAGAACAACGCTAAGGCATACCTCGTTAACACAGGTTGGAACGGTACTGGCAAGCGTATCTCTATCCGCGATACACGTGGTATCATCGACGCTATCCTGAACGGTGACATCGACAAGGCTCCTACAAAGCAGATCCCTATGTTCGACTTCAAGGTTCCAACAGAGTTGCCAGGTGTAGCTACTGAGATTTTGGATCCACGCGATACATACGCTGAGGCTTCTCAGTGGGAGGAGAAGGCTAAGGATTTGGCTGCTCGTTTCATCAAGAACTTCGCTAAGTATACAAACAACGAGGCTGGTAAGGCTCTCGTTGCTGCTGGTCCACAGCTCTAATTCGACATTTCGAATTTATACTAAATATGGAATCCCGTTTCTTGCAAAAGAAGCGGGATTTCTTTGTTTTTACGCCTCGAAATCACTAAAAAACTTAAAAAATGCGCCTAAAATGAATAATTTGCATAATAATAAGGAGAAAAGGTCGAGTTTTTAAAGAATTCTCAGTAAATTTGCAGCTAAAAATAAAATAGGATAGAATGAAAAGGAAGTTTTTTGCTTTCATAGCGCTGATTACAGCTACGCTCTCGCTCTCTTCTTGCTTGAGCAGCGATGAAACAACAGTAGAATATACACATGATACAGCCATCACGGCTTTCTCGTTGGGTAGTCTTGACAGATATACCAAAACGAAGGCTGGTAAAGATACCTTGCTCAAGGCTAATGTGACTGGCTCTGACTATAAGTTTTACATAGATCAGGCACAACGCTTGATTTATAATGTAGATTCCTTGCCTTGTGGGGTGAGGGATACTGCCATATTGGCTACTATCAGCAGCAAGAATAGCAGCCCTATTCTCCTGATGGATATCAACAAGACAGATTCTGTCGCAGGTTACTACTCAAGCTCTGATTCCATCAACTTCTCAAAGCCTCGCTTTATTAGAGTTTACAGCAGCGACTACTCTGCCTATGCCCAGTATCAGGTTACCGTAAACGTACATAAGGAGTTGCCTTATGAGTTTAAGTGGCATGAGCTGGCTCAGAACAACAGTCAGTTGGCTGCATTCTCTGATCTGAAGGCTGTAGCTTGTGGTGATGACATCTATGTATTCGGCAAGACTGCCGCGGGTACTGAGGTGCTGAGGTCAGCCATCAATGATGGCAGCGCCTGGTCATCTATTACGATGAACGTAGGCTTAAGTAGTGACGCTTACCAGAGTGCAGTAGCGCTGGATGGCAAACTCTATATTGCAGATGGCGGCAAGGTTTATGCTTCTGCCGATGCTGCAACATGGACAAAGGTTTCTGAAAACGCAGATATCAAGCAGCTCATTGGTGCAAGCAGCAAGAATCTCTATGCTTATACTGCTGCAGGTATCTCTGTTTCAAAAGATAAGGGTGCCAGCTGGGAGGTAGAGAAGCTTGATAAAGATGCAGACTATTTGCCAAAACAGAATATCTCAATGAATGTGGCTGGCGTGCTCTCTGCAAAAGATGTGGAGAACGTAATGCTGCTGGGTACTCGCGACAAGGCTTTGAAAGATACGATTGCCACCACATGGTTGCGCACGGTTGACTATGATGCAAATGAAGACGGACAGTGGAACTATCTGGAAATCGAAAAGAATCAAAGTGGAAAGATGCCTTGGCTGGATCAGGTAATCACTTGTGCTGCTGATACTGGCTTCGTGGCTTTAGGCAGCAACGGAAAATGGTATAAGAGCCAGAATGCCGGATTAACTTGGAAGCAGGATACGAAGGTTGTTCTGCCTGCTAAGTTTGCTGCTGAAGGCCGTTTCGCTTTCTGCCGTGACAAACAACACTATTATTGGATTATCAGAAACGGATACGTATGGAGAGGACGTTTCAATATAGATGGCTGGAACAAGGAAGATTAATCATCCTGCTTGCCTTCTTGAATCTGGGCTGTATGGCGGTTCGTGCACAGGACGATCCGCAATATCGCATGGAGATAGGTGCCGGTGTAGGTGTAATGACCTATGAAGGCGACTTTAACGGAAATGTGTTTAGCGACATGCAGCCTGCCGGTTTCCTGGTGGGAAGATACATTTTCGACCCCTACAAGGATTTGAAACTGAGCGTGGGCTTTGGAAAGATAAAAGGTTCTTCGGCAAATGTGGATACTTTCTATCCTGATTATGCGGAGAATCCCTATTTCTTCAATTCTACGCTGGTTGATATGAATCTGGTGTTTGAGTACAACTTCTGGCCTTACGGAACAGGCAGAGACTATCGTGGAGCACAACGCCTGGTTCCTTATATACTGGGTGGCTTGGGAGCAACCTATGTAAAAGGTAACGAAAAGAATGTATTTACAGCCAATGTGCCTTTAGGCATCGGCGCAAAATATAAAGTAAACGAAAGGTTGAACTTGGGACTTGCCTGGACTTTCCATTTCTCGCTTAGCGATGAACTGGATGGTGTAAAAGACCCTTACTGGGTAAAGAGTAGTGGCATATTCAAGAATACCGATTGCTATTCTACCATAGCCGTTTCGGTGACCTATAGTTTCAGTGCAAAATGTAAAACTTGTAATAAAGAAGAATGATGGACAACTTAGATATGAACAGGATTCCTGAGCACATCGCTATCATTATGGATGGCAATGGACGCTGGGCAACAGAACGGGGCAAGGAGCGTAGCTACGGCCATCAGGCTGGAGTAGATACCGTGCGCCGAATTACATCGGAGTGTACCCGGTTGGGGGTGAAATATCTCACTCTTTATACATTCTCTACCGAGAATTGGAACCGTCCGGCCGATGAGGTTGCTGCCTTGATGGGACTGGTACTGACTTCGCTCGAAGATGAAATCTTCATGAAAAATAATGTCCGCTTCCGTGTGATTGGCGATTTGAAACGCTTGCCACAACAGGTGCAGGACAAGCTTCAGGAGACCATGGACCATACTGCGAAGAATGATGCTATGACTATGGTAGTGGCATTGAGCTATTCTTCACGTTGGGAAATCCTGAATGCTACAAAGAAAATGGTAAAAGAAGCGCTCGAGTCAGGTTCAACCTATGAGCAGATAGAGGATAAACTGACAGAGGAGAACTTCGAGAAGCATCTTGAGACCAGTTTCATGCCAGATCCGGAACTCCTGATACGTACAGGAGGTGAACTCCGTATCAGCAACTATCTTCTTTGGCAGATAGCTTATTCAGAGTTGTATTTCTGTGATACCTTCTGGCCAGACTTCAATGAAGAAGATCTGCACAAGGCAATAGCAAGTTATCAGAACCGCCAACGTCGATTTGGAAAAACCGAGGCACAGGTGGAAGAGGAGGAGAAATAAGCAAACCTCATACAAGCATAGAAAAATCATATTATATATAATAAGGTATAAATGAATAGATTTAAAAAGATTTTCATCCTGCTGTTCGGCGTAATGGCATGCATGCAGATTCAGGCACAAGATAAAATCGTAAACCCTGACATCTCGTATGCTGGTACACCTCGTACCCTTAAGATTGGTGGTATCAATGTTTCGGGTGTTGAGGGCTACGAAGACTATGTTCTCACAGGTATCTCAGGCCTCAGTGTGGGCGATGAGATTACTGTGCCTGGCGACGAGATTACCAATGCCGTAAAGCGCTACTGGAAACATGGACTCTTCTCGAAGGTGGCTATCGCTGCCGATTCTATCGTAGGTGAGAAGCTTTATCTCCATATCTATCTTGCGGTTCGTCCACGTATCTCTAATATCAACTATGTTGGTTTGAAAAAGAGCGAGCGTGAAGATATGGAGCAGAAGTTGGGTATGGTAAAGGGCACTCAGGTAACTCCGAATATGCTCGACCGTGCCAAGATTCTTGCCAAGAAGTATTTCGATGATAAGGGCTTCAAGAACGCTGATATCCAGATTAACCAGCGCGATGATATTGCCAACAAGGGACAGGTAATCCTGGATGTTGTTGTTGACAAGAAAGAAAAAATCAAGGTACATCAGATAACAATCGATGGAAACGAACAGCTTTCTGACCGCAAGATTAAGGGTGGACTTTTCTCGAAGGGTGCTTTTGCCAAGACTCACGAGGCTGGTAAGTTCGCTACTTTCTTCAAGTCGAAGAAGTTTACCCCTGAGCGTTGGAAGGAAGATAAGCAGAAACTCATCGACAAATATAATGAGTATGGTTTCCGTGATGCTCAGATTCTGGAAGATAGCGTGAGCAACTTCGATGAGAAGCACGTTAATATCTACATCAAGGTAGACGAAGGTAAGAAATACTATATCCGTAACATCTCCTGGGCAGGTAATACCGTTTACTCTTCAGCTTATCTCGAAGCATTGCTCGGTATGAAGAAGGGTGATGTATATAACCAGAAGATATTGGGTAAGCGCCTGAATGAAGATGATGACGCTGTTTCTAACCTCTACTATAATAATGGTTATGTGTTCTCTCGTATCGAACCGACTGAAATCAATATTGATGGCGATTCTATCGATTTGGAGATGCGCGTAACAGAGGGACCTCAGGCTTATCTGAGCCATGTACGTATCAATGGTAATACCCGTCTTTACGAAAACGTAGTGCGCCGTGAACTTCGTACCAAGCCAGGCGACCTTTTCTCTAAGGATGCTCTGATGCGTTCGGCTCGTGAGCTTGCTTCTATGGGACACTTTGATCCTGAGAAGGTTAGCCCGGATGTAAAGCCTAATCCTGAAGATGGTACGGTTGATGTAAACTGGAACCTGGAGCAGAAGAGTAACGACCAGATTGAGTTCTCGCTCGGTTGGGGTCAGACGGGTGTCATCGGACGTGTGGGCTTGAAGCTCAACAACTTCTCTATGGCAAACCTCTTCAACAAGAACAAGGAGCATCGTGGTATCATGCCTATCGGTGATGGTGAGGTGCTGAGTATCGGTGCACAGACCAATGGTACCTACTATCAGAGCTATAACGTAAGCTACTCTACCAACTGGTTTGGCGGTAAGCGCCCTATCCAGTTCAGCGTAGGTGCATACTACAGTAAGAGTACCGACGTGTCAAGCAACTATTACAATAGTGCAGCCATGTACAACTATCAGAGTTACTTATATGGCTATGGTTCTAGTTACTATAACAACTACGAGAATTATTACGATCCAGACAAGTATATCCAGATGGTGGGTGTAAGCCTCGGTTGGGGTAAGCGCCTCCGTTGGCCGGATGATTACTTCACCTTGTCTGTACAGTTGGCTTACCAGCGCTACATGATGAAGAACTGGAGCTATATGTTGATGACCAATGGTAATGCGAACAACTTGAACTTGACCATCGCATTGAACCGAACATCAACCGATAACCAACTCTTCCCACGTCGTGGTTCTGAGGTTGAGGCAAGTGTCAACCTTACTCCACCATGGAGTGCGTTCGACAACAAGGACTACAAGAATCTTGCCAACGATTCTAAGTCGCCAACCTATTCTGCTGAGCAGCAGGAGAAGTACAGATGGATTGAATACCATAAGTGGAAGTTCAAGGCAAAGACTTATACTGCACTCACAGAGGGTCAGAAGTGCTTCGTATTGATGACCCGTGTAGAACTCGGTTTGCTCGGTTCTTATAACAAGTATAAGAAGAGTCCGTTCGAGACCTACTATGTGGGTGGTGACGGTATGAGTGGATACTCATCATATTATGGTGAGGAAACAATCGGACTCCGCGGTTATGAGAATGGTTCTGTATCTTACAGTCCTACAACCGGTTACTATGCTTATGCATACGACCGCTTCTCATTGGAGCTTCGCTATCCATTCCTCTTAGGTAATACAACCATTTACGGTTTGACCTTCGTAGAGGCTGGTAACGCCTGGTATGAAACCAAGAAGTTCAACCCATTCAGCATGAAACGTAGTGCCGGTGTCGGTGTACGTATCTTCTTGCCTATGGTTGGTCTGATGGGTATTGACTGGGCTTACGGTTTCGATACCGTATGGAATGGTAGCTCATATAAGAAGGGTGGAAGCCAGTTCCACTTCATCTTAGGTCAGGAATTCTAAAAATGGGTTTTATGAAGAAAATAGTATTGATGCTGATGATGGCTGTAGCAGCCATCTCAGCACATGCACAGAAATATGCATTGATAGATATGGAGTACATCTTGAAGAATGTACCCGCTTATGAGCGTGCCAACGAGCAGCTGAATCAGGTAAGCCGCAAATGGCAGGCTGAGGTAGAAGCTCTTAACACAGAGGCAAGCACCATGTATAAGAACTATCAGAATGAGGTAGTGTTCCTTTCCCAGGAGCAGAAGAAGGCTAAGCAGGATGCCATCATGCAGAAAGAGAAGGAGGCTAGCGATTTGAAGAAAAAATATTTTGGTGCAGAAGGCGACCTTTATAAGATGCGTGAAGCATTGATGGGACCTATTCAGGAAGAGATTTATACAGCCGTAAAAGAGATTTCAGACCTGCGCGGATATTCGCTTGTTCTCGATAGAGCTAGCAACAGCGGCATCATCTTTGGCTCTCCTAAGATAGATATTAGCAACGAAGTGCTCCAAAAATTAGGTTATTCCAAATAATAATTGTATATTTGCAGCCGGTAAGTACATGTGCCAATGGTTGGCGGCATGAAAACTTCATTTAGAAATTAATAATTAAAAAGAATAGAACAATGAAAAAGCTTATTTTAATGTTGATGCTCTGTGCACCAATGACTATGATGGCTCAGAAGTTTGGTAAAGTAAATACTCAGCAGATTATGCAGTCTTTGCCAGATGTAGCTAAGGCTAATGGCGAGATGGAAGCTCTCCAGAAGCAGAAGGAGAATGACTTGAAGTCTATGCAGGATGAGTTCCAGCGTAAGGCTGACGAGTATCAGAAGGGTTCCAGCACAATGAACGCTACAGCAAAGCAGCAGAAGGAAACTGAGTTGCAGACTCTCCAGCAGAAAATTCAGCAGGCTTACCAGGATGGTCAGCAGGAGTTGCAGAAGAAGAGCAGCGAACTCATGCAGCCTATCGTAGCAAAGGTACGTACAGCTATCGAGGCTGTAGGCAAGGCTGGCAACTACACCTTCATCTTCGAGGATGGTGCAGCTGTATATACAGGTACTAACGTAGTAGACGTTACTAAGGAAGTACAGGCTAAGATTAAGTAATCAAGGCAAATAAAAAGAATATAGATTGAGGGCAGGCAGAAGTGCTTGCCCTTATTTCTCATTTTCAATAACGAGGTATTTATAAGGTATTCATCATAAACGGTATCACTCATCATGAAAAAGAATCTCTTATTTCTGGCTTTTGCTCTCATCTCTTTGACTGTTTCAGCCCAGCATACAACGCCTGCAGCAAAGGTTCAGCAACAACAGATTGCTGTATCTGCTCCTTTGCATTTTGGCTACTTTAGTTTTGATAAGGTTTTTCATACTATGCCTGGTTACGCTATAGCCAAGCATAATATGGATGAACTCCGTGAGAAATACGATGCAGAAACGAAACGTGTAGAAACTGAGTTTAATGCTAAGTATGAGGAATTTCTTGATGGACAGCGCACTTATGCCAAGACAATTCTGGAGAAACGTCAGGCTGAATTGCGTGAATTGATGGAGAAAAATATTGCCTTCAAGGCTGAAGCTACCCGCCTGTTGCAGCAAGCAGAGAATGATGCTTATGCTCCGCTCAAAGCAAAAATAAACGAGGAAGCTAAAAAGATTGGCAAGCAGAAGGGCTTTGCCTTTATCATCAATACAGACAATAATGCAGCTCCTTATCTCAACGAAGAGATGGGGGAGGATATTACAGCTTTGCTGGAGGAGACTTTGAAATGATGTTGCCTTCTAATCCCGGACCAATCGGTGTCTTTGATTCTGGTTATGGCGGACTGACCATCCTGCATGGGTTGCGCCAGACGATGCCTCAGTATGATTATATGTACTTGGGTGATAACGCTCGTGCTCCTTATGGCTCGCGTTCGTTTGAGGTGGTTTATAAGTTCACACGCCAGGCTGTGCTTAAACTTTTCTCTATGGGGTGTCATCTCGTTATCCTGGGATGTAATACGGCTTCGGCTAAGGCACTACGTTCTTTGCAGCAGCGCGATATTCCTGAGTTGGATCCCAGCAGAAGAGTTCTGGGTATTATCCGCCCTACTGCCGAAGTAATTGGTACTATTACCAAGAGTAATCACGTGGGACTTCTGGCTACAGAAGGTACTATTAAAAGCCAAAGTTATAATATGGAAATTTCGAAACTTTGGCCAGAGATTCAGGTGAGTGGCGTGGCTTGTCCGCTTTGGGCTGCCATCGTGGAAGCCAATGAAGCAGATAGTCCGGGAGCTGATTATTTCGTAAAGAAACGCATCGACCAGCTGATGCTGAAGGACGCTGATATTGATACCATTATTTTGGGTTGCACGCATTATCCGCTTCTTATGAGCAGCATTGTGAAGAATCTTCCTGATGGCGTAAGAGTGGTTCCGCAAGGACAATATGTAGCAAACAGTCTGAAAGATTATCTGAAGCGCCATCCGCAGATGGAACAGATGATAACCAAAACAGGCTCTTGCCGATATCTCACAACAGAGAGTGAGGATAAATTCAAGGAATCTGCACAGATTTTCCTTCATGAACAGGTGGAGGTTACACATGTAGATCTTGAATAGTATTATAGTTAATAATTTATAGTTAATAGTTATGCAAGAAACAAGACAAAACCGTATATCAAGACTTCTCCAGAAGGAGTTGAGTCTTATCTTCCAGTCACAAACCCGCATGATGCATGGTGTGATGGTAAGTGTTACTAAGGTTAGAGTAAGTCCAGATCTCAGTATCTGTACTGCTTACTTGAGTGTGTTCCCTTCTGAAAAAGGAGAGGAGATTTTGAAGAATATCAATGCAAATGAGAAGACGATCCGTTTCGACTTGGGTAAAAAAGTGAGAAACCAGTTACGTATTATTCCAGAACTCCGTTTCTTCCTTGATGATAGTCTCGATTATTTGGAGCACATTGATGAACTCTTGAAAAAGTAAAAGAGTAAGGAAGTAAAAAGACAAGGGAGTTAAGACGGCAATTCTTGACTCCCTATACTGTTATATAAATAAGGTAAGATAGAATTATGAATTTCCCATTCTTTATAGCTCGCAGGTATCTTTTCTCAAAGAAGAGTACGCACGTCATCAACGTCATCAGTTCTATTTCTGTAATAGGAGTGGCGGTAGCTACGATGGCTCTGGTCATCGTTCTGAGTGTTTTTAACGGCTTCCATGACCTGGTAGCTTCACTCTTTACGAGTTTTGACCCACAACTCAAGGTTGTGCCTGTTGAGGGAAAAACTGCACCTGCAGATGATCCTATTCTTACTAAGATTCGTCTTTTGCCGCAGGTGGATGTTGCGACAGAAACCGTAGAAGATCAAGCTCTTGCAATCTATAATGATCATCAGGCTATGGTGAAAATCAAGGGTGTAGATGATAATTTTGCAGAACTTTCTCATATTACAGATATTTTATATGGTGATGGCTCCTTCTCCTTGCATGCTGCCAATCTGGAATATGGAACAGTAGGTATCCGTCTTGCCCAGAATTTAGGCATAGGAGCACAATGGGATGGTTTCCTGAAAATCTATGCTCCTAAAAAGGAAGGACAGCTGGATATGACTAACCCTGGTGATGGCTTTGTTGTTGACTCGCTCAACTCTCCTGGCGTACTTTTTGCCGTTAAACAGGCTAAGTATGATAAAAACTACATCATCACTTCTATTTCATTTGCCCGTAATCTCTTTGGTCAGCAAGGTATGCTCTCTGATTTGGAATTACGCTTGAAACCGGGTAGCAATCTGGATGCTGTAAAGGCTGAGATGCAGCAGATAGCTGGTAATAAATATAAAGTGCTTGACAGATTTGAACAACAGGAAGATACCTTTAAAATTATGTCGATAGAGAAGATGATTGCTTATATCTTCCTGACCTTTATCTTAGTTGTTGCGTGTTTCAATATCATCGGGTCGCTTTCTATGCTTATTATTGATAAGAAAAATGATGTAGTGACTCTTCGTAATCTTGGAGCTAACGATAAGCAGATTACCAGAGTATTTCTTTTTGAAGGTAGAATGATAGCTGTGATAGGTGCTGTTATCGGTATTGGATTGGGCTTGCTCCTCTGCTTTTTGCAGCAGCAATATGGATTTGTACGTCTGGGAGATTCTGAAGGCTCCTTTATTGTTGATGCTTATCCGGTAAGTGTTCATTACTCAGATGTAGCCATTATCTTCGTTACTGTAATAGCTGTAGGTTGGCTTGCGGTATGGTATCCTGTAAGAGCACTGAGTAAAAGACTTTTGAGTTAGTACAGAACTTTCTTTTATCAAGGAGTTAAGAAGTTAAAGGAGTTAAAGGAGTTAAGACGTATGTCTTATTGGCTTAAAATATATGCCAAAAGACTATTGTCTTAACTCCTTTAACTTCTTAACTCCTTTAACTTCTTAACTCCTTGATTTATTTTTTCCTGATGAGTGTAAGACCATCTCGTAGTGGCAAGATGACAACTTCTACCCTAGGATCTTTTGCTATTAAATCATTGAAAGCCCGAATGCCTTGAGTCTGGTGGTCTCGGTCGTAGGCAGGATCGATGACGTGACCATCCCAAAGAGTATTGTCTGCAAGGATGTAGCCTCCAGGGTTCAGGATGCTCATAACCATTTCATACGTTTCTATATAGGTACGCTTATCGCCATCAACAAAAGCCATATCGAATTTTACGCCTAGTTGGGGCGCTTCAATGTTGGCATCACCGATGCGGAAGTCAATCTTATCGGCAACATTCGAACCTTCTATCCAGGGACGGGTAAAATCTTCCATCTCATCATTGATTTCGAAAGTGTAGAGTTTTCCACCTTCCTGCAATCCCTGTGCCAGGCAGATAGCACTATAGCCACTAAATGTGCCTACTTCCAGAATATTCTTCGGGCGAATCATCTCTACAAGCATCTTGAGAAGTCTGCCCTGAATATGGCCGCTAGCCATACGTCCATGGATAGTATGTATATTGGTGGCGCGGTAAAGACGATACAGATAATCGCCTTCAGGCTCTATATGCTGGCAGATATATTTGTCTATGAGTTCAGTCTCTGTCATAATCTGATGGATTTAGAGTAACGGAAATCTTACTCTTCTGTTTCTTTCTGTGTTAAGATTCCTGAAATGGCAAGTTCGTAAGAAGCCAGACCGAAACCGCAGATTACGCCCAGGCAAGCACAGGAAATATATGAATGATGGCGGAACTCTTCACGTTTATGCACATTAGAGATGTGTACTTCAATGCAAGGGCATTTCAAACTGCGAATACAATCCTGCAAGGCGATGCTGGTATGGGTATAAGCGCCAGCATTGAGTACTACACCATCATAGGAGAAACCTACTTCCTGCAGTTTGTTGATTAACTCACCTTCAATGTTGCTCTGAAAGTACTCAATCTCAATATCAGGGAATTTCGCTTTCAGTTTAGGCAGATAACTCTCGAAAGAATTGCTACCATAAATACCCGGTTCTCTTACACCAAGAAGGTTCAAGTTTGGACCATTAATAATTTGTATCTTCATATTTACTTGATTTTTAATCGTAATCCATATTTTTTTCGTATCTTTGCGGCAGAGATCTTTTGTGTTCTACAGTCTTATGCAAAGACGATGCAAAGATACAATAAATTAAGGAAACTGACAAAAAATGAGGAATGAAATTATAAAGAACTATATGAGATACCTCAAGTTGGGGCGTAATTTCTCCAAAAATACGTTGGATGCCTATTACCATGACTTGAATTTTCTCTTGGAGTATGCTGGTAAGAACAATTTGGTGCTGACGGAAATGAAATTGGAAGACTTGGAGAATTTTTCTGCAAGTTTGCATGATCGTGGTGTTTCTGCTCGTTCACAAGCTCGAATTTTGAGCGGAATCCGTTCTTTCTACCGGTATCTGGTGCTCGATGATTATATAAAAGACGATCCGACCGAATTACTGGTTTCTCCCCAAATAGGAAAGCATTTGCCGGAGTATTTATCTGTAGAAGAGGTTGACATGCTTGAAGCGGCTATCGATTTGGAAAAATGGGAGGGACAGCGTAATAAGGCGATTATAGAAACCCTGTTCTCCTGTGGCCTTCGCGTTTCGGAACTTGTGAATCTAAAGAAAAGCGATGTGTTTGAAGAAGAAAAGTTTATTAGGGTCATAGGTAAAGGTAACAAGGAACGCATCGTTCCTATTTCTGGTAAGGCTCTGAAAGAAATCAATCTTTGGTATATAGACCGGAATCTGATGACAATCAAGCCAGGTGAGGAAGACTATGTCTTCTTGAACCGGAGAGGTGCTCATCTCACACGCAATATGATACTTATCATGATAAAAAATGCGGCTTATGATGCAGGAATCAAGAAAACCATTTCTCCTCATACTTTACGCCATAGTTTTGCTACAGCCTTGTTGAAAGGTGGAGCTGATCTGAGAGTAATTCAGGCCTTGCTGGGGCATGAAGATATTGGAACCACAGAGATTTATACTCATCTTGAAACTTCAGATTTGCGCAGAGCAATCTTGGAACATCATCCTCGAAATATCAAATATAGTGAAGAAAACCAAGTGCTTGATTCTGATAAAACAGACAAAAGATGCCCGAATAACAGATAAAGCACAAGGAATTGACGTTTTTTATATAGGAATATGACAAAATCTGAAAAAATATGAGTAACTTTGCAGCCGCAAAATAATGAATATCAATAATTAATAGAAATAAAGTAAGAAAATATGGCATATTTGTTTTCATCAGAATCAGTTTCTGAAGGACATCCAGATAAAGTGGCTGATCAGATTTCAGATGCATTGCTTGACCAGTTTTTGGCTTACGATGACCACGCTCATTGCGCCATCGAAACCTTTTGTACTACTGGTCAGGTAGTAATCATGGGTGAGGTTCGCTCTAACGTTTATGTTGATTTGCAGACCATTGCCCGCAAGACTATCAAGAAAATCGGTTATACCAAGAGCGAATATCAGTTTGACGGCGACTCTTGTGGTGTGCTTACTGCTATCCATGAACAGAGCGATGATATTAACCGCGGTGTAAGTCGTGAGGAGGATGAGAATCAGGGTGCAGGCGACCAGGGTATGATGTTCGGTTATGCTACAACGGAAACCGAAAATTATATGCCGGTATCACTTGACTTGGCTCAGCTCATCATGCGCGTACTTGCAGATATCCGCAAGGAGGGCAAGGTGATGACTTATCTCCGTCCTGACTCTAAGAGCCAGGTAACTATCGAATATTCTGACGATAATATCCCACAGCGCATCGATACCATCGTAGTTTCTACCCAGCATGATGATTTTATCAAGAAGGCAAATGGTGAGGACGATGATGATGCTATGCTGGCAAAGATTCGTGAGGATGTAATCAATATCCTGATTCCAAGAGTAAAGACTCACCTGAGTGATAAGGTGTTGGCTCTCTTCAATGATGACATCAAGTACTTCGTAAACCCTACAGGTAAGTTTGTGATTGGTGGTCCTCATGGAGATACAGGTCTTACCGGTCGTAAGATCATTGTAGATACTTATGGAGGTAAGGGTGCTCATGGTGGTGGTGCCTTCTCAGGTAAGGATAGCAGTAAGGTTGACCGTTCGGCTGCTTATGCTGCCCGTTATATTGCAAAGAATATGGTTGCTGCCGGTGTTGCAGATGAAATGTTGGTTCAGGTAAGTTATGCTATCGGTGTGGCAGAACCGGTTAGTATCTATGTAAATACTTACGGCAGAAGCCATGTGAATATGACTGACGGCGAGATTGCAAAGAAAATTGCAGAAATGTTTGATCTTCGTCCTAAAGCAATCGAGCGCCAGTTGAAGTTGCGCCAGCCAATGTTCCAGGAAACTGCGGCATATGGACACATGGGACGTAAGAATGAGATAGTAGAGAAAACCTTCACCAGCCGATATCATGAGGCTAAAACTGTGAAGGTAGAACTCTTTACATGGGAAAAATTAGATAAGGTAGACGAAATCAAGAAAGTTTTCGGACTTTAAGGAATGGTGCAACAGGCAGATTCGATACAGACAGATGCCGCACTTGAGGCTGAATCGCAACAGCAAGTGCTCAGGCAACATAGCAGCCAGCTCACACCCAAAGAGGTGTTGAGCTGGCTGCCTAAGAATGCAACGCCAGCTCAGCAGGACTCCATGATTAGGGCACATATCAAGCCCAGTGAGATTCATTGGAGCAAGATGCCGGATACATTACACTTGCCAGGACATAAGGCAGGTAAGAGTTTTAGGGATGTAAGTTTGCCACAATATTATCGTGAGTCATTCTTTTCAAAAGATTCTCTGTTTCATCCGGAATTAAAGGGTGGACGCTTAGGGGTGGCAGGTGATCCTGTTCCCTATACGGTAGCTGGTGATAGCTTTATTACTTCATTGCTGTTGGTCTGTTTTCTCTTGGCTTGTATAGCATTCTCTAAATCTAAGCATTTTGTTATACGCCAGGCAAAAACCTTCTTCCGTACTCCACGCATCGGTACAACAGAGGTGACGGAGACCAGTTCTGAAGTAAGATACCAGTTCTTCTTCGTGTTGCAGACCTGTCTTTTGCTGGCAATCGGGTATTTCATTTATTCGAAAGCATCTATCAGCGATACGTTTATCGTAGACCAATATCAGGTAATCAGTATATACGCTGGTTGTATGGGGGGCTATTTCTTGTTGAAGGCGTTCCTCTATGTGATTTCTGGTTGGGTATTCTTTGAAAAGAAAAAAAATGTACAATGGCTCAAGGCATACTTGTTTCTTATATCATGTCAAGGAGTGGCCTTGTTCCCAATGGTGATGCTTTTGTCGTATTTCGATTTCCCATTGCAAATTGCAGTGATATACACGTTGACTATCCTTGGATTAGTTAAATTGTTGGCTTTTTTGAAGGCTTACATTATCTTTTTTAGAAGAAATGGCGTGTTTCTGCAAATATTTTTGTACTTTTGTGCCCTTGAAGTGATACCCTTGTTCGCTCTTTGGGGTGGACTTGTGTTAATCAGTCATTATTTGAAAATAAACTTTTAAGACAAAATGATAAAGAAAATTTTAGTTTCTCAGCCAAAACCTGCAAGTGAGAAGTCTCCTTACTTCGATATCCAGGCTCAATATGGAGTAGAATGCGTGTTCCGTCCATTCTTTAAGGTAGAGGGGCTCTCTTCTAAAGAATTCCGTCAGCAGAAAATAAATTTGCTTGACTATACTGCTGTCGTATTTACATCTCGTCATGCAGTAGACAACTACTTTAAATTAGCTAAGGAGATGCGTATCACAATTCCTGAAGATATGAAATATTTCTGTGTGATAGAGACTATCGCTCTCTACATCCAAAAGTATGTTCAGTATCGCAAGCGTAAGGTGTTCTTTGGTGATACAGGTAAAATTGATGGGTTGATGGGACAGATGGCTCGCCATAAAACCGAGAAATATCTGGTACCATTAAGCAGTGTTCATAATGATGATATTGCCAATTTGCTTGATGAGAAAAAACTCAATCATACAGAATGTGTAATGTATCGTACAGTAAGCAATGATTTCTCAGAAGAGGAAATCAAGAACTTCGACTATGATATGATGCTTTTCTTTAGCCCAACAGGTGTAAAGGCTCTGAAGAAGAATTTCCCTAATTTTGAACAAGGAAATATCGCTGTTGGCGCTTTTGGTCCTGCTACAGCAAAAACGGTTGAAGATGAGGGCTTACGCCTTGATCTGGAGGCTCCTAATAAAGCTTTTCCATCTATGACAGGTGCCTTGGCAGATTATCTGAAACGTCATAATAAATAGGAAATATTTAATAGAATAGATATGTCAACAGACAGAAATAAAACATTCGGAAAGAAAGAGCATCTATGTAAACTGACACTTATAGAACAGCTCTTTGGAGGTGGTGCTAAAGCAATGACGGCATGGCCTATGAGAATGGTGTTTCTTCTTGTTGACAAGAAAGATGAGCAAGCCCCTTCTGTTCAAGTTCTCGTCAGTGTATCAAAGCGTTATTTTAAGCGCGCAGTAAAACGCAATAGGGTAAAGCGACAGATACGTGAAGCTTTTCGTTATCAAAAACAAGAGCTGGAGACTTGTATGCAGAATTATGTTGGAAAACAGTTGCTTGTGGCTTTTGTTTGGCAAACAGAACAATTGCAGCCTTCAAAGCTGGTTTCAACCAAAATGACTAAACTTTTGGATAGATTGGTTGATAACATCAAGGAGATGCAATCTGAAACTGTCATAAAAGAGAGCAGTTTATGATGAAGGTTCTGTTAATGATAGCACATGGAATAAGAAAGGTGTTGGTATGGATTCTTATACTGCCGATATTGTTTTATCAGAAGTGTATTACTCCTTATACGCCACCTTCCTGTCGCTTTCAGCCCACTTGCTCAGAGTATGCGAGACAAGCCATCCTGAAGCATGGTCCCTTTAAGGGGTTGGCTTTGGCTGTTTGGCGCATCTTAAGATGCAATCCTTGGGGTGGTTCGGGTTATGATCCCGTACCGTAAGTTTCCGACTGTGTTGTTGGGCCCCTTATACATATTATATAATATAATAAAGAATCATATTCTATGGCAAAAAATTTTGTTGAAGAATTGAAATGGCGTGGTATGCTGGCGCAGATAATGCCAGGTACTGAGGAATATCTCAACACCCACATGGTGTCAGCCTATCTCGGAACCGACCCTACTGCAGACTCTCTGCATATCGGTCACCTTTGCGGTATCATGATGTTGCGCCACTTGCAGCGTTGTGGTCATAAGCCTTATCTCCTCGTTGGCGGTGCCACGGGTATGATTGGCGACCCTTCTGGCAAGAGCCAGGAGCGTAATCTTCTCGATTCAGAGACTCTCTATCATAATCAGGAAGCTATCAAGAAGCAGGTATCTAAGTTCCTCGACTTCGATGGCAATGAGCCTAACAAGGCGGAGTTGGTTAACAACTACGACTGGATGAAGGACTTCACATTCCTCGATTTCGCTCGTGTGGTTGGTAAGCATATCACTGTAAACTATATGATGGCGAAGGATAGCGTGCAGAAGCGCTTGAATGGTGAGGCTCGTGACGGCTTGTCTTTCACTGAGTTCACCTATCAGTTGCTCCAGGGCTACGACTTCCTCTATCAGTATGAGAAGTATGGTGTTCGTCTCCAGTTGGGTGGTAACGACCAGTGGGGTAACATGACTACCGGTACTGAGCTGATTCACCGCACATTGGGTAACGACGCAGAGTGCTTCTGCCTCACTTGCCCATTGATTACCAAGGCAGACGGCAAGAAGTTCGGTAAGACAGAGAGCGGTAACATCTGGTTGGACCGTAACCGCACTACTCCTTACGCTTTCTACCAGTTCTGGTTGAACGTAAGCGATGATGATGCCGAGAAGTACATCAAGATCTTCACTGACCTTGACAAGGAGACTATCGATGCTCTCGTAGAGGAGCACAAGCAGGACCCAGGCCGCCGTGTACTTCAGAAGCGTCTGGCTGAGGAGGTTACCATAATGGTTCACTCTCAGGAGGATTTGGATATGGCTATCGCAGCCAGCAACATCCTCTTCGGTAAGGCAACCAAGGAGAACTTGGCACAGCTCGATGAGGCTACATTGAACGATGTATTTGCCAATGTACCTCACTACGACCTCGACAAGAACTTGCTCGGTGGTACAGCTGTTGACCTCTTCAACCAGGAAGGCATGCAGATCTTCCCAAGTAAGAGCGAGATGCGCAAGCTCGTTAAGGGTGGTGGCGTTTCACTCAACAAGGAGAAACTCGCTGCTTTCGATCAGGTTGTAACTGCTGATGACCTGATTGACGGTAAGTATCTTTTGGTTCAGAAAGGTAAGAAGAACTACTTCTTGATTACCGTTAAGTAATCGTTAAAAGTATTGAAAATATTTGGTAGTGGAGAAAAAATCCACTACCTTTGCATTCGATTTGCTTGTCCTATGGTGTAATGGTAGCACTACAGTTTTTGGTTCTGTCAGTGGTGGTTCGAATCCGCCTGGGACAACAGGTCATAAATAACCCTTCAAGTCTTTGCGGATTTGAAGGGTTATTTTGTTATATAAGAGTTTAGTTTAGGTAGAGAAAATTTATGCAAGAGATAGACTTGATATTTCAGCAGTATTATCGTCCGCTATGTCTTTATGCCACTCATTATCTGCATGATATCGATGAGGCAGAAGACGTGGTGCAGGATTGTTTTGTGAAATTGATAAGCAGGAGCATCATGCCGGAAAATATCAAGGCTTTCTTATACACCTCTGTGCGCAATGCCTGTATCGACCGGTTGCGCCGCCAGTCTCCGATAGATACGGAGATTACTCCTACCGATTTATGTGGTGTGATTTCTGATAATCAGGCGCAGGAAAGTTCTTTCCGCGAAGCGGAATTGTGGACGGCTATCGAGCAATTGCCCGAGCGATGCAGGGAAATCTTCCTGATGAGCAAGCGTGACGGCATGACTTATCGGGAGATAGCTGAAGAACTGAACCTGTCGGAAAAGACCGTGGAGCATCAGATTTCCAAGGCTTTAAAGACCTTACGAGGCAAGAAAGATGATTTTCTTGCAGATTTTTTCTATATTTTACCTTTCATCCATGGGGGTATTCTGTAATTCTTGCGTTATAGCAATAAAAGAATGAATAAAAGTACAGTTATGAAAGGTAAAGAGATTATTTTTGCGCTCTCAATTCTAGCCTTGCCAGCTCCAACGTTGGCAGGCACGCCGAAGATGATGGTGGAGGCTCAGACTTCTACCACCATCCGTCAGCAGATGGATTGGCTGCACCGCTTCAGGAAAATCAACTTCGTCTATGATTCATCGCTTGATGGGGAATTGAACATCAAGTATAATGGACCAGATATCCAGCATCTTCCGGTGAAGAAGGCACTGAAGGCGCTTTTCGAGCAAACTCATATTCTATATAATATTAATGCGAACTATGTGATATTGAAGCGAAAACCCGTACAACAAATATCAACATCTTACACGAATATCAATCACAAAGTTCAGCAGGTTCAGCGTCGCCACACTCTCAGCGGATACGTCCGTGACGAGAGTGGCGAATCGCTGATTAATGCCACCATCTATGATCTGACGGATGGCATCGGTACAACCACCAATGAATATGGTTTCTTTTCGCTTACCCTGCCTGAAGGCGAGCACCAGCTTCGCTTTTCGTATGTGGGCTATGCCGACAAGGTAGAAAAGCTGAATCTCTCGAAAGATATGCATCATAATATGGCACTCCGTGTTGATGGTAAATTGCCTGAGGTGGTGGTAGATGGCGACTTGAACTCTCCGCTTCTTACTACGCAAACCGGCAAGCGCTCCTTTTCAAACAAGGATATCAAGACAGAGTTTGCCCTGATGTCTTCGCCGGATGTGGTGAAGACCCTGCAGCGTGTGAGTGGAGTGGCAGAAGGACAGGAATTGGCAAGCGGACTCTATGTGCATGGCGGCAATGGTGATGAGAACCTTTATCTGATAGATGGTACTCCACTTTATGATACGAATCATGCGCTGGGGCTTTTCTCCAGTTTCAATGCCGATGTGGTGAAGAATGTGGATTTCTACAAGAGCGGCTTTCCTGCACGATATGGTGGAAGATTGTCGTCGGTGGTGGATGTGCGTACAGCCGATGGAAACATGAATCAGTTTCATGGCGCCTATCGTATCGGACTGCTCGATGCCAGTGTACAGTTTGAGGGACCTATCCAGAAAGGCAAGACCTCTTATAATATAGGTATGCGCCGTTCCTGGTTGGATCTGCTGTCCCGTCCTTTGACCAAGGCTTTCTCTGATCCAGACGAGAAACTCTCAATAGGTTATTACTTCATGGACCTGAATGCCAAGGTAACCCATCGGTTCAGTGACCGTTCGAAGATAGACTTGAGTCTCTATCACGGAAAAGACAGTTGGGACGTGAAGGATGATTTTGATGAAAGTAAGGCGGATGGGTATCAACCCAACCAAAGCTATGACAAGGACTTGGCGAAGTCGCAGCTGGATTGGGGAAACTTTAATGTTGCACTCAACTGGAACTACCTGTTCTCTCCGAAACTCTTTTCAAACATTACAGCGGTGTATTCCCATAATCGTTCCAAGTTGTATTCCTTGGATGATGATCGTTATATCAATCCTTCGGGAGAGAATGCCACTTCTGTCACTCACTTGGAGCATGGTTATACCTCAACGATTTATGATGCGGGCTATCGTCTGGCATTCGATTACCATCCGAACCCTCGTCATCATTTCCGTTTTGGAAGCGACTATACGATGCATCTCTTTCGCCCCCAGACAGCTATGAAATTGGATTATACTGGATATGAGGGAAATGCATCAGCCCAAGTTGATACCATCCGAATGAATAGTAGTAATCGTCATGTGGCGCATGAGTGGACGGCATACGCAGAGGATGAAATCAATATCAACCGCAACTGGAGTATGAATGTTGGCTTCAATATGGGCCTTTTTCATATCAGTAATAAGAACTTCTTGAATATCGACCCACGTTTTGCCCTGAAATATCAACTGAGCAATGAGGTGTCGCTGAAGGCTTCCTTTACTCAGATGACCCAGTATGTGCATAAGGTCTCTAACAGCTACTTGTCCTTGCCTACGGATTATTGGGTACCGACTACCCGAAATCTGAAGCCAATGCGTTCTTATCAGTTTGCGGCAGGAATCTATGCCCAGCCCAACCGCCATTGGCTTCTGTCGCTCGAAGGGTATTACAAGTTGTCCAAGCATCTGCTTCAATACAGCAGTTGGGTAGGCATAGAGCCGCCTGCTGAGCATTGGGATTCGCAAGTGATGGATGGCAAGGGGCTCTTCTATGGCGTTGAGGCTGATGCCACTTATCGCACCAATCATCTGACTTTGAGTGGTTCTTATACGCTCTCTTGGAACAAGCGAAAGTATGATGACTTCTATCAGGATTGGTATTACGACAAGTTTGACAACCGCCATAAGTTGAATCTGTCCTTGCGGTATGCGTTTAACAAGAAGGTGAGTTGCTTTGCGGTCTGGAACTATCACACGGGCAATCATGCCACGGTGCCAACCCAGTTGGCGGTGTTTCCAAGCTTGCCAGATCAAGAAGGCAAGTATTACAGGAATTGGTGGAATTCCGCCTCTTATGTCTATGCCATCCCCAATAATTTGACGCTTCCAGCTTATCATCGCTTGGACTTGGGATTCGATTTCCGTCATGTCACCAAGCATGGACATGAGCGCATTTGGAATTTGAGCATCTATAATGCTTATTGCCATCTCAACTCGATGTACGTCAAGGTGGACTATAATGAGGTTACGCAGCAGTTTGAGGCGAAAAACAAGGGATTTATTCCAATAATACCTTCATTTAGTTATACTATCAAGTTTTAAAACAAAAGAAATCTCATTGGATATGAATACAAATCATAGAAGAATAAAAATCAATGTAAGTTGGAAATGGGGACTGTTCTTCTTTTTGATGAGCGTGGCCTTTTCTTCTTGCATAGATGATTTTGATGTGAAGAAGCTGCAAGATACTCCCCGATTGGTACTTTATTGTTTTCCAACGGAGGGAGATACCACACTTATCGTTGTAACGAAAAGCTTGCCCGTTTCTTCTTTCAAAGGAGATATAGATACCCAATCACGCTTGCCCGTGGATGCAAGTGTCGTATATAAGGTAAATGGAATGCCACAGGAGGTGAAACGTATCGAAAACATAAAGGAAGCGCAGTCCTTTTCTCAAGTTTCCGATAGTTGGTCTCTTTCTACCCTAATAGGACAGTATTATGCCGTAGGAAAGCAGAAGGCTGGAGATAAGATTGAGGTCCAGGTATCGGCAGATGGTCTCTCCGAGGTTTCTGCTTCGACTTCCATTCCCGAGAAGGTTGATGTAAATATAGGTGACATCCATTTGAAAGAGAAATCGTCGGATCATGATGTTTATTTCTCGGTAGATAAGTTGGAAGCGACTTTTAGTGACCCTGCTTCAACCACGGATTATTATTCTGTGAAGGTAACTCGCAAGCAGAAATATGGAAACTTGAAAGGTGTTCCCAAAGAAGGCAATAGATGGCAACATGATGTTTATGCTAATAATTACCAAGATTACCTTAATTATTTGGGTAGGGAGGATGAATATGAATGGTGTTTTGATAGTTTGGCATCAAATATTGTTTGGCCTGAGATGGTGACCACCAGTGAGCCATTGATTAACAAGAAGTCAGAGTTGGATGATGATTTCGGCTTTGACGAATACAAATACTTTGATGATGTTTATATCTTCAATGACCGGACGATAAATGGACAGACCTATACGATGCATTTGGAAGTGAACAGTAATGATTCTTATTGGCACACGTATGATGGTTGGGACCGTTTGTTTGGCTTTACTTATAATGTACAACTTTGCAAGGTTACTCCAGAGTACTATCGCTTCTTGAAGAGCATTAACGATGCGCAGAGCAATAGTTGGGCGGACGCTGGATTGATGCAGGTGACACCTACTTATTCGAACGTAAAAGGTGGTTTCGGTGTAGTGGCAGGATTTAATGTCTGTGAAGCTTCGAAATATATCGCCCCATTGCCATCGGCACCATCGGATAATCAAGGTGGAATATATACCAAATAAAAAGTGAGGAGTATGAAAAGAAGTCTTTTTATCATTTTAGGTACCTTGTGCTTTGCCATTGCCGGCAAGGCACAGATTACAGGACAATTTTAAAGGAAGAAAGGGATTCTATGATGAAGATCAACAAGAATGAACAGGATTTTGTGCTGAAGTATTTTCAGCCGGGCAAGCTGGATACCAGGAAGGCTTTGTATAAGGTGAAGGCTCGGGCAGGCATTGCTGATGAAGAGGTTTCGCATGCTGCAACTGTATCTTTACGCATGCGTCGCATCCGCTGGATAGCTGTGGCTGCATCTATTCTGGTGCTCTTCATCATAGGAGCCTATACGCTTTTGCAGCCAAAGACGGTGACGCTTTCTGCTGATTCAGAAGTAGTGGCATATCATCTGCCTGATGGAACGAAGGTATCGTTGATGCCTCATTCTTCTCTTTCCTATCAGGAAAATGATTGCAGAAAGGTGGAGATGAAGGGCTGCATCTATTATCAGGTGAAGCATGATGAACAGCATCCTTTCGATGTGATGGGAGAGCATGGACATGTAAGGGTGCTCGGTACCCAGTTTATGGTGGATGAAAGAACGGATGCTCCCGAAGTGATGGTAACCAGCGGAAAGGTGCTTTTCACGGCTCGTAACTCTGAAGAGGGTGTCTTCCTGATTAAAGGCAAGCGGGCACGTCTGTTGAAAGGGGCTGCCCAACCTAAGTTGTTGGCAGATTATGATATCAATGATGTGGCATGGGCTACCCATCGCCTGCATTTTGACAACACTCCATTATCCGAAGTATTGGAGGAACTTTCTAAATTATCTGGTACAAGCTATACGGCTTCTGATGAGAGCAAGCGTCTGACGGGTGATTTTGATACGAATTCCATCCCACAGGTCATCCAAGTAATAGAAGAAACATTGGGTGTTCAGATAAGATAAGTGTGTGAATAAAACATAGTAAAAAGGGACAAACTTATGAAAAGCAGTCAATAAAATGAGAAAATAAGTAAAAAGGGTGCATCTTTCGTATTGATTTAGGGTGATATTCAAAATTATTTTGTATCTTTGCCCTCGTAACAAATCAAACAATTTATAAAAAATAAAATTATGGACTTTAATAAACTATTCTCATTAGAGGGTAAAGTAGCCCTCGTTACAGGTGCCGCTTATGGTATCGGGTTTGCTATGGCTGAGGCTTATGCCAAAGCTGGTGCTAAGATTGCTTTCAATTGCCGTAGCCAGCACCACATGGATCAGGCTCTTGCAGATTACAAAGCAAAGGGTATTGAGGCAAAGGGTTATATCTGTGATGTAACAGACGAGGAACAGGTGAAAAACATGGTAGCTGACATCGAGAAGGAACTTGGTGTTATTGATATTTTGGTAAACAACGCAGGTATTATCAAGCGTATTCCTATGACAGAGATGTCTGTAGATGACTTCAAGCAGGTTATCGACATTGACCTTACTGCACCTTTCATCGTATCTAAGGCAGTTATCCCTGGTATGATCAAGAAGGGTCATGGTAAGATTATCAACATCTGCTCAATGATGAGCGAGTTGGGCCGTGAGACTGTTTCTGCATATGCAGCTGCCAAGGGTGGCTTGAAGATGCTGACACGTAACATCTGCTCAGAGTATGGTGAGTATAATATCCAGTGCAACGGCTTGGGCCCTGGTTATATCGCAACTCCTCAGACTGCACCTCTCCGTGAGCGTCAGGCAGATGGTAGCCGTCATCCATTCGATAGCTTTATCTGTGCAAAGACTCCTGCTGGTCGCTGGTTGGAACCAGAAGAGTTGGCAGGTCCTGCGGTTTTCTTGGCTTCAGATGCTTCTAATGCAGTGAATGGTCACATTCTCTATGTAGATGGTGGTATCTTGGCATATATTGGAAAGCAGCCAAAATAAAGGATCAAACATGAAGAATTAAGTTTGAATAAACTTGAATAGAATAAAAAAATATAGGGCAGCCATAAAGGACTGCCCTATATTTGTAATTAAAATAATCTTTACAATTATTTGTTGATTGCATCTGCAAGCTCAGCACCAGCCTTGAACTTAGCAACCTTTTTAGCTGCAATCTGAATCTTCTCCTTAGTAGCTGGATTGATACCCTCACGAGCAGGACGCTCGTTAATGCTGAATGTACCGAAACCTACCAACTGGATCTTGTCACCTGCAATGAGGGCTTCCTTCAATGCGTTTGTTGTAGCTTCAAGAGCGGCCTTAGCCTGTGCCTTTGTAATCTCAGCACCTGCTGCAATCTTGTCAATCAATTCTGTCTTGTTCATAATTTTTCGTTATTAAATGAATAATATTGTTGTTTCTTAGTTGAATTCGTTTACAAATATAGCTTTTTCTTGCGAAAGTTCAAATAAAAAAAGCAGAAAAGTGATGAAATTATTGAAATTTAAGTGTAATAAGTCTATTTTTTGGTGTTTTCACGGATATTTTTCGTAATTTTGTCGCCAAAATACAAATATTATTCAGATTATTAAACTGTTTATAGAAATAAAGTTATGCGCAATATTCCAATTGTAACAAAGAATTTGCTGATAGTGAATGTGGTAGCATTCCTGGCTTGCATGCTGATGGATAAGAGTATGGGTGGTGGTTCTGGTTTGACAGATATGTTCGGCCTCCATTTCTTCCTGGCTTCAGATTTCCATTTTTATCAGTTAGTTACCTACATGTTTATGCATGGCGGTTTTCAGCATATTCTCTTCAATATGTTTGCCCTATGGATGTTTGGCTGTGTGGTAGAAAGAGTTTGGGGACCAAAGAAATTCCTTTTTTATTACATAGCGTGTGGAGTGGGAGCCGGTTTGTTCCAGGAAGCTGCACAGTATATTACTTATGTGGCAAAGGATATGGCAGCTTATGATTATGTTAGTGTTAATGGGGCCAGAATTACAATGGAGCAATATCTGAACTTATGGACTACCGTGGGTGCGTCAGGAGCTATTTATGCCATATTGCTTGCCTTTGGTATGATTTATCCTAACGAGCGTCTCTTCATTTTCCCGTTGCCGGTTCCTATCAAGGCTAAATTCTTCGTGATAGGCTATGCTGTCATAGAACTGATTTCTACATTCTCTCTTTCTGATGACGGTGTGGCTCATATAGCCCATTTAGGAGGTATGGTCTTCGGATTCTTCCTGATCCGTTATTGGCGTAAGCAGATTGATAATGGTTACTATCAGTCAAATTCTGCTGATGCCTTTGATAAGTTGAAAGGTATGTTTGGCGGAAAGCGTCGGGCTGGCAAAACGCATTTTACTTATACTAAGAATGAATCATATAATCCGACTTTTGAACAGGATGCTGAATGTAAAACCAATGAAAAGGTCGTGTCACAGGAAGAGATAGATCGGATCTTGGATAAGATAAGGAAAAGTGGGTATGATAGCTTGACCCAAAGTGAAAAGCAGATGCTCTTTGATCAGAGTAATAAGTAAGATACTATGTTTAAAGGATTTAAGGAATTTACATATAAGATGGTAGCTGGTGCTAATGTGGCAACTATCATCATCATGTTGCTGGTGGGCTTTTCTGACTTCTTTCAGCCAGAAAAGTTCGCCGCATTGGCTAATCTTGGCTTACTCTTTCCTGCTTTTCTTATAGTTAACTTAGGATTCTTACTCTTTTGGTTGCTCTTCAGATCTAAGTATGCCATTATTCCATTCTTAGGCTTCTTAATCTGTTTTGTTCCTGTCCGCAAGTATATGCCAATCAACTTTTCAGGCGAAACTCCCAAAGGCTGTATCAAAGTACTGTCATATAATACTTGGAATTTTGGAGCGCAGACCGAGGATGCCGAAGGAACTAATATCTGTATTGCTTATCTGCAGGAGCAGGATGCTGATATTGTTTGTCTGCAGGAAGCATGTCCTACTCCCCGGAATATTGAACAGATAGATAGCATGCTCAAGCCCATGTATGCTTATCAGGATACAACGATGCACGTGAATGGCGGAAATTGTCTGATGCTGCTCAGTAAATACCCTATTCTTTCTAAAGAGCGAATTCCTTATGAATCGAAAGGAAATATGAGTGTAGCGTATCGTCTGAAAGTGAAAGATAGAGAGGTCCTTCTCATCAATAATCATTTGGAAACAACCGGCTTAAGTTTAGAGGACAGACGCCAGTTCAAGAATCTGGTTATCGGAAAATTGCAGGTTGATACAGCAGAAGAAACTTCCAAATTGCTCGTTGTTAAACTTGCCGAGGCAACAAAGAAACGGGCTCCGGAGGCTGAGGCTGTAGCAAAATACATCCAGCAGCATAAAGAACAGAGTATTATTCTGTGTGGTGACTTTAATGATGGACCTATCTCTTATGCTCATCGGACGATAGCTAAGGATTTGACGGATTGCTACATTGCAAGTGGTAACGGACCGGGTATCAGCTATCATCATGGAGGCTTTTTTGTTCGTATAGACAATATCATGTGTTCAGACGATTGGGAGCCTTATGAATGCAAAGTTGATGATAAAATTGACGTTTCAGACCACTATCCTATCATTTGTAAGCTAAAAATGCGCCCTAAAAAGCAAAAATAGGGCAAATTATTCTTATATAAGAAAAAAAATGCTTATTTTTGCACAACTTTATGGAGGTTTTTAAAAGAATCCCTAAAAGCAATTGAAAAGAAACAAATAATTAATAACAATAAATAGAAATGCAAAACAAAGGAATTGTAATTTGTGTAGCCGTCTTACTGACACTCGCAAGTATCTTCTATTTGTCATTCTCGTTTGCCACACGTTACTATGACAGCGAGGCTGCAAAGATTAAAGATCCTATTGCTCAGCAGGATTATAAGGATTCTGTTAAGTACTTAGGTGTTTATTCTTACCAGAACTGCTTGGAGACTCAGATTGGTCTTGGACTTGACCTTAAGGGCGGTATGAATGTAATTCTTGAGATTTCTGTACCTGATGTACTTGAAAACCTTGCCGATCATAAGACCGACGCAGGTTTTACCAATGCCATGAAGGAAGCTAGAGCTCAGGAAGAAGCTAACGGTGGTGACTTCGTGTCACTTTTCATTAACGCTTATCATAAGAGCGCACCAGGTCATAAACTCGCAGAAGTGTTCGCTACCCAGCAGTTGCAGGGTAAGGTTTCTCCTCAGAGCAGCGACGCAGAGGTTGAGAAGGCTATCCGCGCTTCTGTACAGGATGCTATCGACAACTCTTTCAACGTTGTCCGCACCCGTATCGATAAGTTCGGTGTTGTACAGCCTAACATCCAGAAGTTGGAAGGTCAGCAGGGCCGTATCATGGTAGAAATGCCAGGTATCAGCCAGCCAGAGCGTATGCGTAAGATGCTCCAGGGTAGTGCTAACCTTGAGTTCTGGGAGACATACAACTCAGAGGAAATCGCTCCTTATCTCCAGCAGCTTGATACTCGTATCGCTAATGGTGATAACGGTGAGGAGAAGACTGACTCAGTTGCTGCTGATACAACTGCCGCTAAGAAGGAAGTAGCTAAGGCTGAGCCTAAGAAGGCTGAGGCTAAGTTCTCTATCAAGAAGAAGGACGATGCTGCTGCCAAGGTAGGCGAGGATGCTCAGAATGCTGCTGCTATCAAGGCTCACCCATTGTTGGCTCGTTTGCAGCTCGGCGGTGGTTTGAGTACTGTTGGTTATGCTAGCGTTCGCGATACTGCTGCTATCAACAAGATTATCTATTCTGAAGTTGCTAAGCGTGTATTGCCATCTGACTTGCGCTTGCTTTGGAGTGCTAAGCCAGCTGATAACCTGAAGGTTAAGAATATCTATGAGCTTCATGCTTTGAAGGTTACAACTACTACTGGTCGTGCTCCATTGGAGGGTGATGTAATTACCGATGCCAAGGACGAGTTTGATCAGATGGGTTCACCTGTTGTTAGCATGAAGATGAATACTGAGGGCGCACGTAAGTGGGCTCAGATGACCAAGGCTAACGTAGGTAAGGCTATTGCTATCGTTTTGGATGGCGTAGTTTACTCTGCTCCTCGTGTAAACGGCGAGATTGATGGTGGTAGCTCTCAGATCTCCGGTAACTTCACTATCGAGGATACCAAGGACTTGGCTAATACATTGAAGTCTGGTCGTATGCCAGCTCCTGCTCGTATCGTTCAGGAGGAGGTTGTAGGTCCTACTCTCGGTGCACAGTCTATCCAGATGGGTATTGTTTCATTCGTTGTAGCTTTCGTACTCCTGATGGTTTACATGGTGATGATGTACAACATCATTCCTGGTATGATGGCTAACCTGGCTTTGCTCGTCAACGTATTCTTCACGTTGGGTATTCTGACGTCCTTCCAGGCGGCTCTTACGTTGCCGGGTCTTGCCGGTATGGTCTTGTCTCTGGGTACTGCCGTGGATGCCAACGTGCTTATCTATGAACGTATCAAGGAGGAGCTCCGCTCTGGCAAGGGTATGAAGCAGGCTGTAGCTGCCGGTTATGGCAACGCTTTCTCTGCTATCTTCGACTCTAACTTGACATCTTTGATTACTGGTGTTATCCTGTTGACTACAGGTACTGGTCCTATCCGTGGTTTCGCTACTACCTGGATCATCGGTATCGTAGTTTCATTCTTCACAGCTGTGTTCCTGACTCGTCTGGTTTACGACTATAAGTTGAACCACGATAAGTGGATGCACTGCAAGTTTGATACTCCGGTTTCTCACAACCTGATGCAGGGTAAGAAGTACAAGTTCATGTCTATGTACAAGACTACCTTCACCGTAGCCATCGTTGCTGCAGTGGTATTCATCGGTAGCTTTGTAGTACGTGGCTTGAGTAAGAGTATCGACTTCACTGGTGGTCGTAACTATGTAGTACAGTTCGAGAACCCTGTAGAGCCTGAGCAGATCCGTACCGTTCTTGGCGATGCTTTCGTCAATGCAGATGGTTCAAAGGCAACTACCGGTGCTATCGCTATCGGTACAGATGGTAAGACTATCCGTGTATCTACCAACTATATGATTGAGAGCAACAGTCCAACTGTTGACGATGAGGCTGAAACTATCCTCTACAATGCCTTGAAGAAGGCTAACCTGGTATCTCAGGCTAGTGTTGAGGCATTCAAGAACCCAGATGTTCGTCAGGGTGGTTCTATCATCAGTAGTACAAAGGTAGGTCCTTCTGTGGCTAAGGATATCACTATGGGTGCTATCTATAGTGTGCTCTTCGCCTTGATCGCTATCTTCCTCTACATTTTGGTACGTTTCCGCAACGTAGCCTTCTCTGTAGGTTCTACTGTAGCTTTGGCATTCGATGCCTTGACAGTAATCGGTTTCTACTCACTCCTGTGGGGTCTCGTTCCATTCTCTTTGGAGATTGACCAGACCTTCATCGGTGCTATCCTGACCGTGGTAGGTTACTCTATCAACGATAAGGTGGTTGTGTTCGACCGTATCCGTGAGAACCTGAAGTTGCATCCTAAGGGCGACCGTCAGCAGCTCTTCAATGCATCTATCAATGAGACATTGGCTCGTACCATCAATACATCTACCTCTACATTGCTCGTGTTGCTCTGTATCTTCATCCTCGGTGGTGACAGCATCCGCAGCTTCTCATTCGCAATGATTCTGGGTGTTGTATTCGGTACATTGTCATCTATCTTCATTGCATCTCCAATGGCTTACATCGTTCTTGGTCGTAAGATTAAGGAAGAGCCAGCTGAGGAGGTTGCAGAAGTTAAGTAATCAGAAACTCTTCATTCTTTCTCTGTCCGATGTATGTCGGATAGAGAAAGATACTGGAAAGAATATAAAAATAATAAAGGTCGCTTCCTGATTGTCAGGAGCGACCTTTATTGTTTTATCATCTCTGGAATGATAAGGAAAGTACGTGGTCCCACCGAGAATCGAACTCGGATCAAAGGTTTAGGAAACCTCCGTTCTATCCGTTAAACTATAGGACCATTGTAAACTGACTGCAAAGATACATCAAATCGTTGACAATACAAAATAAAATGTTATGTTTTTCACTCTCATCTTATCAAGTTTCCTCACTTTTGTGGAGTTGAACTGCGAAAACCTCTTCGATACGAAGCATGATTCGCTGAAGAATGACTATGAATTCCTGCCACAGAGCAGTTACAAGTGGACGCCTTATCGCTATTGGCGCAAGCTGGCAAACCTTTCTAAGGCTATAGTAGCTTTGGGTTATGAAGATTTGTCGCTTGTTGGTACCGCCTCCCCAGATAATCCTTCAAGACCCTCGGAGAAGTCCTGGCATGTTCCCGATTTTGTGGCGCTTTGCGAAGTGGAGAACGATAGTGTGCTGTTTGATTTAACCCGGCGTTCAGCTCTTCGCGGTGTGAATTATGATTATGTGATGACCGATTCGCCTGATGAACGAGGCATAGATGTGGCTTTGCTTTATCAGCCATCTTCTTTTGCGCTTATACAGTCCCGTTCCATCCGCATCAAGCCTTTGCCTGATACTCGCCCTACGAGAGACATTCTCTACGCTTCGGGGCGGATTATGAATGATGATACGCTCCATGTCTTTGTATTGCATGCGCCTAGCCGGCGTGGCGGCGAACAGGTTTCGCGTCCCTACCGCCTGCAGGTAGCCAGCCAGCTGGTTTCTGCTGTAGATTCTATCTATGCGCTCAATGATAGTGCAAGGATTATCGTAGCCGGCGATTTTAACGATTATTCCGATTCTCCGGCTCTTCGTTATCTTTATCAGCATCACCTTATTAATATATCTGTTGGCGCCAAAGGCTCTCATGGTGCCAAGGCTACTTATCGCTGGCATGGAGATTGGCGAAGTCTTGACCAGATTCTCTTCAGTCCTTCGCTTTCCCGACTTAAGATGGGTTGTCAGATAGGAGATTTGCCATTCCTCTTAGAAGATGATGAGAAATATGGCGGAAAGAAACCTTTCCGCACCTATCTCGGTCCACGATATTTGGGTGGATACAGCGATCATCTTCCGCTTGTTGCCAAGTTTAAGATAGAGGGTGGATATGAATAAAAAAACAGGTATGCTCAGATTTTTTCTGAACATACCTGTTTGTATATTAGTGAGATTTTTTCTCTTCTGCCTGATTATCCGTAGATAACCTTACCGTTCTCATCCTCATAAGGAGCCATATCCTTAGCATACTGGTTCATGGCACGGAGGCTCATACCCATTGATGAGAAACCACCATCGTGGAAGAGGTTCTGCATAGTTACCTTGCGGGTGAAGTCAGAGAACATCATCACGCAGTAGTTAGCGCAATCCTCAGCTACGGCGTTTCCGAGTGGAGACATCTTGTC
>JAJWAL010000006.1:33484-57082 GCA_021618535.1 Segatella copri
GTCTTGTTCAGGAAGTTGTAGTCGAGGTCATCGTATGTACGATGCTTGCGAACGTTAGGGCTCATAGCTACAGAGTGGAGCACGAAGTCGATTTTGCCACCGAGTTTCTCCTGAGCCTCTGTGAATACCTTTTCCAAGTCTTCTACGCTAGTCGCATCAGCTGCGATGATAGGAGCGTTGATCTGTTCAGCGAGCTTATCCAGCGTACCCATACGCAAAGCCATAGCTGTATTACTAAGTGCGATAGTAGCACCCTCTTCAGCAGCCTTTACAGCTACTTTCCAAGCGATTGATTCCTCATTGAGTGCACCGAAGATGATGCCACGCTTGCCTTTTAACAAATTGTGAGTCATTGTTATCTTAATACTTTTGTTTATACTAACGACAATCCCCTACATATATCATTCTATATATAATAAGGTGTAAAACCACTTTGTTTTGTTCTAGTCGTTGAAATCGTGCGCAAAATTACGAAAAATGTGCAATATACCCAAATTTTTTAACTAAAAAGTGTCGTAAACGTTTTCTTTTTTGTGGTATGTCAAGTATTCCGCTTCCTGCAGTCAGTATGATATTCTATTTATTCTTTGCAGATAATAAGTCTGAAACAGATATGTCTTATGCTTATAGATAACGTATCTGTTGGTCTGAGGAATTAGATTTGTAGGGTTCCTGACATATGCCAACAATGTTCCTGACATATGCCAAACGAGTTATTGACATATGTCAGCAACCTTGCTGGCAACTGCCGTCAACTGAACGGAACTAATTGTTAGAACCGATGAATCGTAGAACTGTGACTATTTTATCTATTTGTTCTACGTATTTAAGCAATACGTCTTACCCGGCAGATGCCGGTATAGATAACTTAAGAACCTTCTTATTTCTGTTCTTACAAATTATAGCCTTATTGCTGCAAAAATATCCTTTTTGTTGCAATATGATAAGGTAGAAGTGTTAAAAACTGACTTTTTTATGTGCGTTATTAAATTTTTCTTTCAAAATATTTGCAAATATCCGAAAAATAATCTAATTTTGCAGCCGATTATTATAAATTTATAAATTATTATCTAATAAAGAGAGAGATTATGTTTAAAAGAATCGCTTTATTTGTGGGGGGGGCAATTCTCAGTTGTGGAGTAGCCTTTGCCCAAACATCTGTTACCGGTAAGGTAGTAGCTTCAGAGGATGGTGAGCCTGTTATTGGCGCATCAATCAAAGTAGCTGGTACTAATACGGGTACTGTTACGGACGTCGATGGAAACTTCAGTTTGAATGTTCCAGCCGGCTCCAAGTTGGAGATTACCTATATAGGTATGAATCCACAAACTGTTAAAGCAAGTTCTAACATGAAGATTGCTTTGACTTCTGACAACAAAACCCTGGACGAGGTCGTAGTTGTTGCTTATGGTACAACTACCAAGGCTTCCTTTACAGGTTCTGCAGCTGTAATGAAGGATAAGGACATGTCTGCAGCTAAGTCTTCACTCATCAAGTCGTTGGAAGGCAAAATGGCTGGTGTCAACATTGGTGCTTCAACAGGTGACCCAGGTGCTGACCAGAAGGTGTTAATCCGTGGTATCGGTTCTCTCAGCGGTTCTACCCAGCCATTGTATGTAATAGATGGTGTGCCTGTCTCTAACTCTGACATGCAGAGCAGCGGTCTCCGTTCACAGTCTATTCTTTCTTCTATCAACCCTAATGATATCGAAAGCATGACCGTATTGAAAGATGCTGCCGCATCTTCTCTCTATGGTTCACGTGCTGCCAATGGTGTCATCATCATCACTACCAAGAAGGGTAAGGAAGGTAAGACTCACGTAAACTATGATATGCAAATCGGTTGGAGCAATATTGCCAAGAAGAGTGCTTTGGAAACCATGAACAGCGCCGAGATGAAGCAGTATTGGAAGGATGCACTCCAGGGTTACTTCGTATATTATGAAGGTATGGATGAAACTGCCGCTGCTGCCGCTGCTGCAGGAGAAATTCCTAGCTGGTTCTACAACTATAATACAGACGAGACAACTGATTGGTACAAAGAGGTTTATCGTACTGGTTTGACTACCGACCATCAGGTATCTATCAATGGTGGTAATGACCGTACTAAGTTCTTCACCAGTTTTGGCTACAACAAGGTTGAAGGTACCGTAAAAGGCAGCTCTTTCCAGCGTTATAGTGGACGTTTGAACTTGGATCACAAAGTAACAGACTGGTTTAAAATTTCTGCCAAGGAGATGCTGTCATTCTCTGATCAGTCTGGTTTCCGTGATCAGAGTGACCAGGCACAGGGTTTCGGTTCAACAGCTCCAATGTCTGTACTCTTCTCTATGGACCCTACCGCTCCTGTAAAGAACGAGGATGGTTCATATAATACAAAAGGTTCTTTCTCAAAGGCAGTTTCAAATCCTAACCTGATGTTCGGTCAGGAGGGCGGTGAGCAAGCTGAGACTTTGGATTCTGAGTTGATGCGTAGCTTGACCAATGTTGAGGGTGAGCTCAAGTTGCCATTCGATTTGACATTGCGTTCCATCTTCGGTTTCGACTATATGACCAATAATACCCGTGAGTTCTGGGCTCCTAATAGTGGTAATGGTCAGTCGGTTAATGGTATGGGTCAGCGTTGGAACTACACCAGCAAGACTTTGACTTCATCCAACACTTTGAACTATGCCCGCAGCTTTGACAAGCATAATCTCACTGCGATGGTAGGTTATGAGGCAGAGAAGCGTAACTTGATGGCATTGACTGCCAGCTCTCACAACTACTCTACACATAAGTTGCCAGAGTTGTCTAATGGTCAGGCTAACATCAATGCCAGCTACACCAAGTGTGCAACCATGATGTCTTGGTTGGGTAGCGTAAACTATAACTACGACAACAAGTATTACTTGTCTGGTAGCTATCGTCGTGACGGTTCTTCACGTCTTTCTTCAGACAATCGTTGGGCAGACTTCTTCTCAGTATCAGGTGCATGGCGCATCAGCAGCGAGAAGTTCCTCGAGGGCAACAACCTGTTCAGCGATTTGAAACTCCGTCTTTCTTACGGTACCAATGGTAACTTGCCAACAGACTACTATGGCTATATGGGTACATACGCAACAACCGGCGGTTACGGTTCTGAACCGGGTATCTATTGGAGCAACATCTCTAATCCTTCATTAGGCTGGGAGAAGTCTCACAACTTTAACGTAGGTTTGGATTGGACACTCTTCAACCGAGTAACTCTTACATTCGATTACTATAACAAGTTGACTAAGGATCTTCTCTTCCTTTCACCAACTTCTTATGTAACAGGTTTCAGTTCATACTGGAACAATATTGGCGAGTTGAAAAATCAGGGTCTTGAGTTCTCTATCAGTTCTCAGAATATCCGCACAAAGGATTTTACCTGGACCACAGACTTCAACCTTACCAAGCAGAGTATCAAGGTAAACAAGTTGCCTAATGGTAACGACGTTCAGTATGGCGACGGAAACATGTATATCCTCCGTGAGGGCGAGTCTATGCATACATTCTTCTTGCCAAAGGCTAAGGGTGTAAACTCTGAGACCGGTTTGATGGAGTTCTGGATTGATCCTGAGGATGAGTCTAAGGGTGTAACCAACGAGTATAACAAGGCTGGTAGCACCATTGTAGGCAAGGGTGTGCCTGACTGGGTTGGCGGTATGACCAATACCTTCCGCTATAAGGATTTCGACCTTTCGTTCATGATTTCATATCAGTTTGGTGCCGACATGTTCGATTATCCAGGTTACTTCCTTACCTATAGTGATGGTTATCGTGTGGGTGCATTTAATGTATCTAAGCGTGTGGCTGGCAACTACTGGCAGAAGCCAGGTGACCAGACCGAGTTCCCACGTCCTATCTATGGTAACCCATTCCGTTCTGATAGGTTCTCTACCCGTGAGATTATCTCAACAGACAACATCCGTGTGCGTGACATCACATTCGGTTGGACTGTGCCTTACTTCAAGAAGTATATCAGCAATTTGCGCGTTTATTTCCGTGCAACAAACCCATTCCTGATTTACAACGCAGCTAAGGATATTGATCCAGATGTTGATATCAATGGTTATCGTCAGACCGATACTCCTACAACACGACAGTTCTTGTTCGGTCTCAACTTTAGTTTTTAATTAATTCATAGGAAAAAGGATATGAAAAAGATATATTTAGCATTGGGTATTGCCGCTAGCATGATGTTCTCATCATGCAGCGACTTCCTGGACCAGGAGCCATCTGTTGAGTTGCCTACTGAGTCAGCTATCACAACTACATCAGACTTGCGTAATGCAGTAAATGGTATTGCTTATGTATTGACAGAAAGCAGAATGACTTATGCATCAGAATTCGCTCTCTTCGCAGATACTCGTTGCAACGATTTCAAGGTAACTGCAGACAACAATCAGTTGGGTGAGCTCAGATTTTACATGTACAATTCTAAAGGTTCATTCAATGATAATGCATATTTCGCATTCTACCAGGCTTTGGGTAATGTGAATAGTGCATTGAAGTCTATTGAAAGTGGCAAGGTTGAAGGCGATGCTGCCGAAATCAATGACTATAAAGGACAGCTTTTAGCTTGGAGAGGTATGTTGCACTTCGACTTGGCTCGTATGTTCTGCCACATCCCTACTACTGTTGAGAATCCTGCAAGCGAACTCGGTCTGGTTCTTTCTGACCAGGTATTTGACAAGGGTTACAAGGGTACTCGTACAGATTTGGCATCTACATACACATTCATTATCAAGCAGTTTACGGATGCGCTTCCTTTGTTTAAAAAGAAACCTGAAAATGGTTATTTCAACTATTATGCTGCTCTTGGTCTTCGTGCCCGTGCTTACCTCTATAATGGTCAGTATGCAGAGGCTTTGGCTGATGCTAAGGAAGTGATTGGTAAAGGTGGTTACAAAATGTTGAACCGCGACAATTACGTAGAGGCTTGGACAAAGGAGAAGGCAGATGAAACTATTCTGGAGTTCCTGCAGACAGAAAAATACAACCAGCAGCGTTATGCTCCAGGTTACTACTGTGATGCTAGTGGTTACTCAGAGAATGCTTTCAACGAGGAGGGTTACCTGTATAAGTATCTTGTAACTCAGATAGATTCGGTGAAAGATGATGCTGGTAAGGTTAAACAAGTAAATTATAAAGATATTCGTGCCGGCTTGGTTAAGAATCAGTCTGCAGCTAGCTATAAGAAGACTGCTGGTTTCTATCCTAACAAGTATCCGGGTCGTAACGGCAATCTCTATGTTAACAACACGAAGTTGCTCCGTCTCTCAGAGATGTATCTGATTGCAGCTGAGGCTCAGTGGCATCTTGATAACCCTGGTTCATACGATTTGGCAAAGACCAGTGCAAAAGCTGCTCAGTATATCAATGCTATCGACAAGAACCGTATTGCTGATTATACAGATAAGGCTTCTGTTACACTTGCAGACATTCTTCATGAATATGAAATCGAGATGTTCTGCGAGAACCAGATTACATTCGCTTACTGGCGTAATCATCAGAGTGTAACAAATCAGGCTAACCAAGAGATAAAGTATAATGATTATCGTACCATTATGGCTATCCCACAGTCTGAGATTGATTACAACAAGGCTCTTCAGCAGAATCCAGAATATTAATTTTAATAATATTTTTAATCAAGATATAGGAATGCCATGAGTGGCATTTTCTATAAATCTCTCGGGAGAGGCTGGCTGTGAAGCTCGCCTCTCTTTTTTTTGTCTTTTTATTTGCGTATCTGATATTTTATTCGTAACTTCGCACCGTCTAAAGTAATATGGCTATGGAAGAGATAAGAAAATACCCAGTAGGAATGCAAACTTTCTCTGATATACGAGAGGGTAATTATGTGTACGTAGATAAGACAAGGTATATTGTCGATTTCTTGCGTAATGGTTCTAAATATGTGTTTCTGAGTCGTCCAAGACGATTCGGTAAGTCGCTTTTTGTCTCTACGCTCCAGGCATATTATGAGGGCAGGAAGGAACTGTTTGATGGTTTGGCACTTGGCGAATATGAGAAAGAATGGGTGAAACGTCCTGTTCTTCACTTCGACATGAGTACTGCCAAAAATCAGACACCCGAAGGGTTAGAAGAGATGCTGGGCTACATGCTTTCAGAATACGAGCAGGTCTATGGACGTGACGAATTGGCGGTGCAGCCGAGCCAGCGTTTGCAGTCTTTGGTAAAGCGTGCCTATAAGCAGACGGGTCAAAAGGTGGTCGTTTTGATAGACGAATATGATGCTTCTCTCTTGGATGTCGTGCATGAGAAGGAAAGTTTGATGCCATTGCGCTTGGTTATGAGGAAGTTCTATAGCCCATTGAAATATCTCGACCCTTGGCTGGAATTTACCTTTATCACGGGTATCACCAAGTTCTCTCAGTTGAGTATCTTTAGCGAGATCAATAATTTGGATAATATCAGCATGTTCGATCAGTATTCTGCTATCTGTGGTATCAGCAAGACAGAACTACTGACGGCGATGAAGCCTGATGTTGAGTTGCTAGCCAAGTCTTTGGGAAAAACTTTTGATGAAACGGTTGCCGAGTTGAGTTCATATTATGATGGTTATCATTTCAGTAAAAAATCAGAAGATGTGTTTAATCCGTTTAGTCTGGTTAAAGCGTTGAGAAGTAAGGAGATAGCAGCTTATTGGTTTAGTTCAGGTACTCCTGCATACATTATCAACACTTTACGCAAACATCATGTGGGGGTGATGGATATAGAACAGAAATCCGTAGGGGTGGATGATTTCGATGTCTCTCCTGAGCAGATGACTTCTGCTTTACCATTGCTTTATCAGAGTGGGTATCTCACCATCAAGAAGTATAACCCTATCTTGCAGAGCTATCAGCTGGATTATCCAAACAAGGAAGTGCGTGTAGGGATGGTTCGTTCCTTGGCTCCTAACTATCTCTCTCCAATATCGTTGAACAATAATAGTTTCATCTTCGACTTTTTGGAGCAACTATATAACAATAATATGGATGGTGCTTTGCAGAAAATGCAGGCTTATCTCGCTAGTATCTCCAATCGACTTGCCAACAAGAACGAGAAGGACTTCCAAACGGTCTTTTATCTCATTTTTAATTTGATGGGTGCTTACATCTTGGTGGAGGAGGATAGTGCAATAGGCAGAGCAGATGCCGTTCTTCACATGCCGGATACAATCTATGTGATGGAATTGAAGTTTGATAAGACGGCTGAGGAAGCTTTGAAACAGATTGATGACAAAGGCTATCTCATTCCTTATTCAGCTGACGGCAAACGAATGGTAAAAGTAGGAATCAACTACGACAGCCAGAAGCGAACCATTGGTGAATGGAAGATAGTAGAAGGGTAAATATTGCTTTTTGTTACTGTTTAAACGAGTGACATTGTATAACGTTTTATCTCCATATTATTCGATTTTTTTGTGATAAATCACACTTTTGACGAATACAGGGGTAAGAATGCTGGCTGTAAAGCTCGCCTCTTTCCAAGAAAAAAACACGGACAAATTCAATTTGTCCGTGTTATATTTTATTTATAGCAAAGGTGTCATATATATTGGCACCAATAAGGTCTGTCCATCTTTTTTGAAATCTTTCGTATATAATAGGTATCTTTTGTCGATTCTATCAGAGAACTTCTGGCAAAATTCATCTAGCGACTTGTGACTGTTATATCCTGAAGATTTCACTTCTATCGGATAAATCTTCTTGCCACGAGATAGCAAGAAATCTATCTCATAGTTCTTGTGACTCGTTGCATGGGGAAATGTGTAATAGAATAGTTTGTTTCCTGATGCGGTAAGCATTTGGGCAACGAGATTCTCATAGGCATACCCCATATCGCTACTCAGTTTATCGCTCAACAACCTTTCGTAAATGGTGTTCTCTGTGTAGTCTTTATCCCAAAAAGCAAGTGTGACGAATAGACCTGTGTCTCCAACAAACATTTTATAGTAGTCTTCGTCACTATGTAATGAAAAACCGACATTGGGATCATTTGCGTGGTAGGCGAAGTTGACCACCATGCTGTCTTTCATGTCTGCCAAGACTCCCATAAGGTTCTTTCTGCCTGCATCATCCAGTACGCTTGCTACCTGGTATCTGGCTGAATTTTTGTTTAATTCGGAAGGAATATTCTCGAATAACTTGGCAGCTCTTCCTGTTTTGTCAATCTTTCTAAAGTCGTCAAGATAAAGCTCTATGATTTCTCGCTTTACGGCATCTGTTTTGCTCAGATTGTTGGTATCTAAGTACTCGTTTACGGCTTGTGGCATTCCGCCTACGAGCATATATAGACGAAGGTTGCGCATGGCTTCTCGATGCGCTGCTCCCAATGGAACTTTTGTATCGAAAAACTGCTTGAGTAGGGGAAAGGTAGCAGTATCACCCATAGCCCATCGAAATTCCTCGTAGTCCATCGGATAGAGCTCCAAACGTGTCTCTTCGCTTGGAATCAAAATGTTTTCTACATTCTTTTTGATGCTGATAAGAGAGCCTGTCTCTATGTAGTCGTATCTTCCGTCTGCTACCAGGTATTTGATGGCTTGCCGGGCTTGTGGGCACATTTGTACTTCATCGAAAATGATGGCTGATTTGCGTGGTTCCAAGATTACTTGGTAGATTGATTGGAGGCGTAAAAATATGTAGTTCAAGTCCATGAGGTTGTCAAACAGCTGTTTCACTTCCTTAGATGCTTGTACGAAATCTATAAGGATATAGCTTTTGTATTCATTTTCTGCGAATGCTTTGGCTACTGTTGACTTTCCTACACGGCGTGCTCCTTTGAGCAAGAGGGCTGTGCTACCATTTCTCTCTCGCTTCCATTCGAGCATTTTGTCGTATACTTTTCTTTTAAATATTCTTTTTCTCATAACTTGCTGATTTTGAGCGCAAAGATACATATAAGTTCCAAATCCCCCAAATGTTTTTTGTTAAAATGTTCCAAATCCCCCAAATGTTTTTGCTTGAAATGTTCCAAATCCCCCAAATGTTTATGTTTTAATCGGGATGAGGAAAACTTTTCAAAGAAAAAAACACGGACAAATTGAATTTGTCCGGACAAATTTGTCCGGAATGATATAAATCGCTGACTATGAGAAGATTATAAAGCTACCGGACAAGCAACCGGACAAATTCAATTTGTCCGTGTTATATTTTTAGGTCATAAATGCAGGTTTGGCATGGCGTAAACTATGACTTATGCTCCAGAAAACGGTGAGTTGAGGGGAAGAAAACTATGAGTTGTATTTGTTAACACTTTGCGAGAACAGGTCTTTCATGGAGAAAAATGACAGTTGGATGCAATATTATCCCTTGTTTCTTGTTATTAAGATATACAAACTGTTGTGGAAATGAAAAAGAAAATAGTTATAATGATGGTGCTGCTGCTTGCTGTTGTGGGAGCAAAGGCACAAGAAGTGGAGAATCCGGTAGGCAGATTCTCGGTAATTCCTCGTATTGGTGTATCTCTGGCTAACTGGAGCGGGTTGACTCTGGAAACTTTGGATGGAACCTCGCTAGAGTCTAAGTATCAGGCAGGATTCATGGGCGGCGCAGATGTGGAATATCGCATAGATAAGGGCCTGGGTATTACGCTGGGTGCTTATTATGCCCGACAGGGTATGCGCTTTCCTGACTGCGAGTTGACTGAGAATGCTGAAAAAGGGGAATATACAGGTATTAAGAATCATCATGTGAACCTCGATTATATCCAGGTACCGCTCATGCTGAAAGCCTATCTTGTAGAGGGTTTGTCGGTGAATGCAGGCGTTCAGGTGGGATTCCTTTGTGGCGACGGCAAGGTTAAAAGAGAGGAAACCGACCTTCAGAAGGACAAGAACGGGTCTATTACATACAAGGATATGCAGGAAACCGAAGCTCCTTGGCCTGCCAAGAAGGTGGATGTTGCCATTCCTTTGGGCTTGAGCTATGAATATATGAACGTGATTCTGGATGCCCGTTACAACGTGAGTCTGACGAAGGCTGGCAAGGGTGATTGGGATAACTGTAAGAACAAGGCTCTGACCTTTACCGTGGGTTATCGTTTTACATTATAAAAGAATATTTGGATAGAAATAAGAAAAGCCTCAAATCCGCAAAGGATTTGAGGCTTTTACCTTATCTGATAATCAGATGATTCTATGATTCTTTATCCAATCTGGCTTCCTGGCTTAACCTTGCCAAGGAGAGAAGTTACGTTCAATGAGCCGTCGAAGTTGACTGCACTCAGAATCATACCCTGACTCTCGATGCCCATCATCTTGCGAGGAGCAAAGTTGGCTACGAACAATACGTCCTTGCCAATCAGCTGCTCTGGCTCGTAGTAGGCTGCAATACCTGAGCAGATGGTACGCTCTACGCCAGAACCATCATCGATGGTGAACTTCAGGAGCTTCTTAGACTTCTTCACCTTCTCGCAGTTCAGAATGTGACCTACGCGGATATCGAGCTTCTCGAAATCATCGAAGCTAACCTCTGGCTTGATAGGAGCAGCCTGATAAGAAGCCTCCTCGTTAGCCTTCTTGGTATCAGCGAGCTTCTGGAGCTGTCTTTCGATAACCTCATCCTCAATCTTCTCGAAGAGCAATTCTGGCTCACCAAGCTGGGTACCAGCCTTGAGCAAATCTGTGCTGCCGAGCTGAGTCCACTCGAAGTTAGGCATATTGATCATCTTGCGGAGCTTCTCTGAAGAGAATGGCAAGAATGGCTCGAAGGCGATGGCGAGGTTGGCAACCAACTGCAGGGAGATGTTCAGGATGGTCTCCACACGCTTAGGATCGGTCTTCCAAACCTTCCAAGGCTCACACTCTGTGATGTATCGGTTACCGATACGAGCCAGGTTCATAGCCTCTTTCTGAGCCTCGCGGAACTTGAATACGTTGAGATACTGCTCTACCTTCTCCTTCACGTCCTTGAACTCAGCGATAGCCTTCTCATCTACCTCCTGCAATTCACCACAGGCAGGAACTACACCGCCCCAATACTTCTTGGTGAGCTGGAGGGCACGGTTTACGAAGTTACCGTAAACGGCAACCAACTCAGAGTTGTTGCGCTCCTGGAAATCCTTCCAGGTAAAGTTGTTGTCCTTGGTCTCAGGCGCATTGGCTGTCAATACATAGCGCAATACATCCTGCTTGCCAGGCAAATCTACGAGATACTCGTGCAACCATACAGCCCAGTTGCGGGATGTAGAAATCTTATCGTCTTCCAGGTTCAGGAACTCGTTGGCTGGTACGTTATCTGGCAAGATATAATCGCCGTGAGCCTTCAGCATGGTAGGGAAGATGATGCAATGGAATACGATGTTATCCTTACCGATGAAGTGAACGAGACGGGTCTCAGGATCCTGCCACCACTTCTGCCATGTTCCCCACTTCTCAGGCTGAGCATCGCAGAGTTCCTTGGTGTTAGAGATGTAGCCGATAGGTGCATCGAACCAAACGTAGAGCACCTTGCCGTCTGCTCCCTCTACAGGAACAGGAATACCCCAATCCAGGTCGCGTGTCATCGCACGTGGCTGAAGATCCATATCCAACCAGCTCTTGCATTGGCCGTAAACATTGGTACGCCACTCCTTGTGACCTTCCAGAATCCACTTCTTCAACCAGTCCTGATACTTGTTCAATGGAAGATACCAGTTCTTGGTAGGCTTCTTCACGAGACCATGACCAGGGTTGTTCTTGTTGGTAGGGTTGATAAGCTCCTCAGGAGAAAGGGTTGCGCCACATTTCTCGCATTGGTCGCCATAAGCACCCTCTGCACCACAGCGAGGGCAAGTACCTACGATGTTACGGTCGGTAAGGAATTCGCCTGTTACCTCGTCGCAGAACTGCTCCTCTACCTTTTCTTCCAATACGCCCTTGTCATAGAGTGTGCGGAAGAAGTCTGAAGCAAACTTATTGTGAGTTGGCGAAGTGGTACGGCTGTAAATATCAAAAGAGATACCGAAGTCCTCGAAACTCTTCTTGATGAGGTTATGATAGCGGTCAACCACCTCCTGTACGGTAATTCCTTCTTTCTTGGCACGGATAGTAACAGGTACACCATGCTCATCGCTACCGCCGATGAAGACAACATCCTGCTTCTTGAGGCGGAGGTAGCGAACATAAATATCGGCTGGCACGTATACACCTGCCAAGTGACCGATGTGCACACCACCGTTGGCATAAGGCAAAGCCGCAGTCACGGTAGTACGTTTAAAGTTCTTTTGTTCCATATTAGCTAATATATTTTTGTTATTTGGCTGCAAAATTACAAAAAATGTTGGAGATAAGAAAGAATTATCGTCGCTTTTTCTTACTTATATATATAATAAGGTGTAAAAAGCTGGGTTCTTTAGTTTTTTTATGGTAAGGATAGCGTAGGGGTGAATACGAAAAAAGGCTCTTTGCATCTCTGCAAGAGCCTCAAATCTTGTACATTTCCTTCAGACTCCTCCCTGATAGGACTGTACCTAATTATTATCATTTACTTTTCGAAGAACTTACTCGTTCTGACAACTTATGTTGTTGACCTTTTACAATCTAATTACCTTAGTATGTAGAAAACTTCCTCCTTAATATATCTTTAATCTATAGAGAGATTTCTTACATTACGTTCATATAGGCGATAACGGCCAACTCTGCAAGAAGAATTACGAAACCAATCTTCTTTACTGCGTTTGTAATTTTAAAAATGCAATCCATAATCTTAATAGTTTTGTTGTTAATAATTAAACTAGCGTTGTGCTAGCTTTCTTTTTACGTTTGCAAAGGTAATGCATTTTTTTATCCTATATGGGGTAAATTTTATCAGAATTAGTGATTTTCGTAAATTTAAAAGCTAATTTAAATCAAATATTCCACCCTAGAGAACAAAATTTACCCTTTATTGGATGATTTTAGTATTCGTCTTTGTCCGATTTTTATAGTGTTTTTGTGTTTATGGGGTAATATTTTTGTAGTAACAAAAGAAAATAGCCATTCTAAAACAGATTTGTAATTGTTCTAGAATGGCTATTCTTCTATTTTTCTCCCTTTTTCCTTTATAAATCCAACTTTTTAGAGCGAATGATAGGAAAAAACGGATTTTTATCCTTTTACATATATCTTCTTTATAATTATAAATGTCCTCTTTCTGCCCAATCGCCTCTGTCGAGGGTTCTGTATCCCACGGCTTCTGCTATATGGTCAGGCTTAATCTGTTCACTTCCTGCCAAATCAGCAATGGTTCGTGCCACTTTCAGGATTCTGTTGTAAGCTCTTGCTGACAACGAAAGCTTCTCCATTGCCATTCGGAGCAGTTCGATACCTTGTTCGTCGGGTTCGGCAAACTGATGAATCATTCTTTCGGTCATCTGGGCGTTGCAATGGATGCCTTTATAATCTTTGAATCTTTCGGCTTGAACTTCTCTTGCCTTGATGACTCTTTCTCTGATCTTGGCACTTGGCTCACCTGGTGCAGCCTTTGAAATATCCTGGAAAGGAACAGGACTAATTTCGCATTGGATGTCGATGCGGTCGAGTAACGGACCCGAAATCTTGTTCATGTATCTTTGAATCTGACCTGGTGTGCAGACGCAGCGATGTGTCGGATCACCATAATATCCACATGGACAAGGGTTCATACTTGCCACAAACATGAATGAGCAAGGATAATCTGTAGAATATTTCGCCCTGCTGATGTTGATGTGCCGGTCTTCCAATGGCTGACGGAGTACTTCCAAGGTGGTTTTATTGAACTCAGGAAGTTCGTCACAGAACAGAACGCCATTATGAGCCAGCGATATTTCACCCGGTTGTGGCGAAGTTCCACCGCCTACCAAAGCAACTTGTGAGATGGTGTGGTGAGGAGACCGGAACGGACGTTGGGAAATAAGCGAAACATTCTTGCCCAGTTTGCCTGCGATGGAGTGAATCTGTGTTGTTTCCAGACTCTCAGAGAGGGTAAGCGGAGGGAGGATGGACGGCAAACGTTTTGCCATCATCGACTTTCCGGAACCTGGAGGACCTACCATAATCAGGTTGTGTCCGCCTGCAGCTGCCACTTCGAGTGCTCTTTTCACGTTCTCCTGACCGCGGACATCTGCATAATCGTATTCACAATGTGCCTGATTATCGTAAAATTCCTTGCGGGTGTCGACAATGGTAGGAGAAGGATTGCTTCTATCGCTCATGAATTGGATGACTTCGAAAAGCGTTTTCATGCCGTAAACCTCAAGATTGTTTACGACAGCCGCTTCCCGGGCGTTCTGTTCCGGCACAATCAGTCCCTTAAAGTGTTCGGCTCTTGCTCTGATAGCTATCGGCAGGGCACCTTTAATAGGCTGGAGCGTACCGTCAAGGCTCAGCTCGCCTACCATCATGTACTCTTTCAGATGATCTTCGGGAATGTTGTTGTTGGCGCCTAGGAGTCCGATTGCAAGTGGCAAGTCGAAACTGCTGCCCTCTTTCCTGAGGTCAGCTGGAGCCAGATTGATGGTGATGTCGGCTATCGGAAATTTGAAGCCGCTATACTGGAGAGCAGCTGAAATTCGGTTGCGGCTCTCCTTGACCGCCTCGTCGCCTAAGCCTGTGAGGTGGTACATGACGCCTCTGTTGAGGCTTACTTCTACGGTTACAGTAGTTACTTCTAGTCCGTTAACTGCTGCACAATATGTCTTTACTAACATATAGGCGTGCTTTTTATGGGTTCTTGACTAGCTCGAAAGTATTTATTTTAGCAGTTGGTCGAGCTTATTGTAAAGCTCTTGCTTTTTCATGCCTCGGGCGATGATTTTACCATTTTGAAGTATGATGTTGTCAGGAAGGTTTCCCAATCCCAACTTCTTCAAGGTCTTGTCTTCCAGCATTTCGCCGTTGCAGATGATAGGGCATGCGATAGAGTCGCGCTTGATGTTGTTTTTGCATTCGCTCTTGCTGGCATCCAAACAGAAAGCCATCAGCTTAAGCTTGCCGTTCGATTTTTTCTGACGGCTCTTCAGTTCGCGCTGCATGTCCTGGCTATCGTAATTATAGGTAGTCCAGGTGTAGAGTACTGCAACTGGAGCGCTGCTCATTTCTGTACTAGAAATGAGTTTTCCGTTGATATCGTATGCTGTAAATGAAGGCAGGGTTGCACCGGTGCCTACATTCTTCATGGTTTCTGCCAACTGCTTCATCTTAGCCAACTGTCCGTTTTTAGGCTGCTCCTTCTCTACGGTATTGATGAGTGAGAGCGCCTTGCGGTAATCAGGTTGTGTAGAAGTGATGAAGTATTTTTTGATCAGATAGATGCTGCACATAGAATTCGGATGTTCTCTGACGAAGTCTTCAGCATGCTTTTTAGCCTCAGGTGGCGTATCTTTCAGGATGCTCTGGCGGAATTTTGTCATCAGTTCGTTATCCTTGGTTCCGCTTACCTCCATTTCCTTAAGGTGCGAAGCATCTGCCTTGATTTCTACTGATTTGCCCGATTTTGCGAAGATAGGCTGCTCAGAGAAATTAGGGAAAACAAGCATAATGGTAAAATCTTCCTTACATTCGGTTTCGAAAGTGAAACGGCCGCCTTCTACCTTGATGGTGTCAACGCCTTCGAAGCCCCCGTCAGGACTGTATACATAAAACTCGCCTTGATTCATGTTGAGAAATTTGCCTTCAAACTTGAAATGCCCACTGCTAACACCACATGATGTTAAGACCAGCGTAATGAATAAAATGAGGATGTAAGCAAATTTTTTCATAAGGAAAAACTTTAAGGTGCCGCGAGCGGGACTCGAACCCGCACAGCCATTACTGGCCAAGGGATTTTAAGTCCCTCGTGTCTACCAATTCCACCATTGCGGCATGGTAAACGTTAAGAGTTGAGCGGAAAACGGGACTCGGACCCGCGACCCCAACCTTGGCAAGGTTGTGCTCTACCAACTGAGCTATTTCCGCGTTATGTGGGTGCAAAGGTAATGCTATTTCTTTAAATCTCCAAACGATTTACATTTTTTAAGACAAGAAAGCGCCATTTTTTTCGTTTGCCCTCCGTTTCTGCTTAGTTTCCTACATGTATATCGCTTCCTGTACCATGGTAATCTACTATATATTTCATCAGCGCCTTGTCGTTTTTGCTCTTTCCGCCGCTTGTGATGGTTCCGTTTTCCAGGCTGTAGATGCGTTTACATTTGTCGCAAATTACCGATTGGCGGTTGCCGGTCCATTCCAGCGGATAGTTGGTTCCACCATATTGTTCCAGGCAGTTTGGACATTGGCGGTCCCAGGCTACATGTCCGCTGAAGTTGGATAATCCCATGATGAAGCCGTTCTTCCTGGCATCTTTAGGGTCGTTGCCCGCTCCCAGATAGGTATAGTTGGCATAATTCTCCTTCGCTGTAGAGAGGATGATGGTTTCCGTCTGGTTTTTGCCATCGTTTAATGTAGAATAGATATTCCAGGCTCCATTCACCTTTTTGGCGCTAACCATCGTGTAGACGCCCGTTCCGTTGAGGGCTGTTTCCAGACTTGTGCCCGGATGGTATTGCGACTTGAAATAGAACTGGCAGGGATATTTGGTGCTGATGCTGTTTTCTGCATCGCACGAACAAAGTAAGAGCATAGCTATTCCAGCCATGCTCTTCACCTTATTATATATATATACCTTATTATTATATATGCTATTCTTCATGCAGAAACCTTTCTGTCTTTATTTCAGAAGATTCTTCTCGGCATTCTCCATGCGCTCGAAGTGGAACTCAGAGAGGGTCTGCTCCATCAGCGCCTGAATCTTGTCGTTGCAGAGATTGCCGATGCTGCCTTCGTGAGTATGATGAATATCCTTGTTTGGCTTGAATTCGCCAGCCTCGATTTCCAGTCCTACCTTCTTGTAAGCATCGCGGAATGGCATTCCGTTGGCTGCAAGCTGGTTCACTTCTTCTACTGAGAACATAGGGTCGTAGCGAGGATCGTCAAGAATATGCTCGTTCACCTCCATCTTGTTGATGATGTAGGCAGCCATCTGCAGACAGTCCTTCAACTCGTCGAAGGCAGGGAGGAACACTTCCTTGATAATCTGGAGATCGCGGAAATAGCCTACTGGCAGGTTGTTCATGATGAGCATTACCTGCTGTGGAAGGCTCTGGAGCTTGTTGCTCTTGGCGCGAATCAACTCGAATACGTCTGGATTCTTCTTGTGTGGCATGATGCTCGAACCGGTGGTGCACTCCTTAGGCAATTTCACGAAACCGAAGTTCTGGCAGTTGAACATGCAGGCGTCGAAAGCCATCTTTGCCAAAGTTCCTGCCACGGTAGCCATGGCGAAAGCCACGTTGCGCTCCATCTTGCCTCTGCCCATCTGAGCATAAACCACATTATAGTCCATGCTGTCGAAACCGAGAAGTTCGGTGGTCATGGTGCGGTTCAATGGGAATGAACTTCCATAGCCGGCAGCGCTACCCAATGGGTTGCGGTTGGTCATGCGGTAAGCAGCCTGAAGGAAGAGCATGTCATCGGCAAGTCCTTCAGCATAAGCGCCAAACCAGAGACCGAATGATGAAGGCATAGCTACCTGCAGATGGGTGTAGCCCGGCATCAGCACGTCCTTATACTGGTTGCTCTTCTGAATCAGCTCGTCGAAGAGAATCTTCACGGCATCCACAATCTCCTTCAACTCATGACGGGTGAAGAGTTTGAGGTCTACGAGAACCTGGTCGTTGCGTGATCTACCCGAATGAATCTTCTTGCCCATGTCGCCCAGTTTCTGGGTGAGCATCAGTTCTACCTGGGAATGAACGTCTTCCACGCCGTCTTCTATTACGAATTCGCCCTTGTCGGCGATGGCGTAGATGTTTTTCAGTTCGGCAAGGAGCTGGGTGAGTTCATCTTTCTCCAGGAGTCCGATGCTTTCGAGCATGGTGATGTGTGCCATACTGCCCAGCACGTCATACTTGGCGAGATAGAGGTCGAGTTCGCGGTCTCTTCCTACGGTGAATCTTTCAATTTCCTTGTTTACTTCGAAGTTCTTTTCCCAAAGTTTATGTGCCATAATTTCTTTATTTATTAATCCTGGTAAGGAATCATCGCAAGCGCATCAGCAATTTTTTCGATGCCTTCCTGCAATGGCTTCTTCACCATACCCTTGATAAACATGTTAAGTTCTGCCTTGATGGTGAGCTTCATTTTGCATGAGAACTCGCCGGTAGGGAGCAGCTGAATCCAGAAGTTGAAAGGAACAGGGCTGTTTTCTGTTTCAAACTTGATGGTCTTAGGCTCCTCGCGGTCGATGATGCGCATCTTGATTTCACCCACCATAGGTGCTGTGATAGAGATGCTGTCGCTATCAAACTTGAGGTCCTTCAGCTTTTCCATTTCCTTTCTCTTGTCCTCAGGAATCTGGTCTTTCACCTGCTCGAAGCGGTCTTTAAGCATCTGCAGGTTGTTCAGATCGCTCAATGTACGGTAAACAGATTCCTGCTTGTGAGGAATCTGTTTGATATTACTTTCGAATGTACTTGTACTCATTATTGATGGGTCAGCTTGATTACTTCTTCCAGTTAGCTGGGTCCTTGCGCCACTCGTGGAGCAACTCTACGTCTTCCTGCTTGATGTAGCCAGTCTCCAGAGCCTCTGCCACTACGTGCTCATAGTCGGTCAAAGTAACCAGCTTTACGTTAGCATCAGCAAAAGCCTTCTCGGCGATAGGGAAACCATAGGTATAGCTAGCTACCATGCCCACAATCTCGTTGCCGTTCTTGCGGAGAGCTTCTACTGCCTTGAGAGAGCTGCCGCCGGTAGAAATCAGGTCTTCTACTACCACAACCTTAGCCTTAGGGTCGAGCTGACCTTCGATGAGGTTCTGCATACCGTGATCCTTTGGTTTAGAACGAACGTATACGAAAGGCATGTTCAGTTCGTCAGCAACCAAAGCACCCTGCGCGATGGCACCAGTAGCTACTCCGGCTACAGCATCAGCCTCTGGGAACTGCTCCAGGATAGCGTGAACGAGCTCAAGCTTTACATAATTGCGGAGTTCTGGGAATGAGAGAGTCTTGCGGTTATCGCAATAGAATGGTGACTTCCAGCCAGAAGCCCATGTGAATGGATCATTAGGCTGCAACTTGATAGCCTTTACTTTCAATAACTTAGATGCGAATTCTTTCTTCAGTTTGTCCATAATCTTTAAAGGATTAAATTATTATTAATTATTTTGCAAAGGTACAATGATTTTTGCACACGGCGGCTATATTTAGGGTTAAAATGTTTTAACTCTCGGCAAAAAGGGCCTTTAGTCGTGTGCGAAACCTACAGTCAGCACGCTTATCTTCATCTTTCCGGCTGCTTTTATCAGGGTTTCCGCACAGGAGATGATGGTGGCTCCGGTGGTGCATACGTCATCGATGATGAGGATATGTTTGCCCTCAAGTTGCGTGATGGGGTGCTCGCCCTGCCCGTCATGATAGGTTGCTGCGGTTTCAAAAACCTGGCTCACGTTTTCCAGTCTTTCCTGCCGGTTCTTGTGGGTTTGGCTTTCGCTAAACTTTTTCCTTCTTACGGCATCCTTGATGATGGTCAGATGGGTGAGTTGCTGGATGCCTTTGGCGATGAGAAGGCTCTGGTTATAGCCGCGTTCTTTTTCTCGTTTTCGGGTGAGCGGGATGGGGATGATGGCGTCTATTCCGTCGAAGAACTGAATACTTAACCCCTTCTTTGCCAGCATTCTGCCCAGATAGATTCCCATTTCAGGATGATGCATGTATTTCAGCTGGTAGACGGCTCTAGCCGATGTGGCATGGCTGATGTGATGGAAGAGAGCGCAGCAGCGTTCGATGGGAATCAGATGCCAAAAGAGTTTTGCCATCTCGTTGTCGTAGGGCTGTTTCCAAGTATCGGTTCCCGGCATGCGGAACAGGCATTTTATGCATATCATCTCCTCCCCGCCAGCGAGCACATTTCCGCAGATGGCGCAGGTTCGGGGGAAGAATAAATCTAATATGTCTCTTAACAGGCTGATACGCATGGCTTTACTCTTAATTTTGAGGTTTGGATATTGAACTTGATGCTTTGCTTTAGAATTCCTCTTCGAAATCGATGTCTCCCAGATCTTCTTCCTTCATCCGGTCGATGCATTTGTGGATAACCTCCATGCTGTATCCTCTTCCCAGGGCAAAGCGGATGAGTTTCATCGAGCGTTCATAGTCGTTCTTTGCCTTGATGGTTTTATATTTGTTTTTCATCAGGGGCAGGAGGGTTTCCATATACAGGTCGTCTTCTATCTCTTCGAAGATAGGGTCGGAGATGTCCTTCGGAATATGTTTCATCCACAGCGCCTGTTCCACCTTCCGGCGTCCCCACTTGTTGTATTTTATCTTGTCGTTGATAAAGAAGCGTGCGAAACGTTCGTCGTCGATGAATTTCTTTTCGGTCAGGAATTCCATGTTTCTGGCGATGGCATCTTCGGGCAGTTCCCACTTCTTCATCTTGTCGATCATCTCTTGCGAGCAATGTTCGGCTTGGGTGCAGAGGGTGGTGAGCTTCAGGAGCGCCTGCTGCTCGGTCATCGGCTTTTTATACTTTGAACTTTGAGATTTGAACATGATGATTTTACTTTGAACTTTGAGATTTGAACATTGAACTTTATGATTTGCCGGCTCGCATCATTCTCTGCTTTCCGAAGGCATCTTCCTTTGTATCAATAGCTTTAAAACCCAATCCTTCCAGCATTTCCCGGGTCTCCTTTTCGTAGATAGGATTGATTTCGAAGTATAATGCACCTCCGGATTTGAGGGCAGAAGAGGCATATTCGGCGATGGCTCTGTAGAACTTCAGAGGCTCTTCATCGGGCACGAAGAGGGCGATTCCTGGTTCGTGTTCCAACACATTCTTCTCCATATCCGCTTTCTCCTTTTCGCAGATATATGGGGGATTGCTCACGATGATGTTCCATCTTCCGGCATCCGATGTTTCCGCCAACTTCAGGGCATCCTGATATTCTATATTTACGTTACCGGCATCCAGTAGCGTAACATTTCCTTGTGCTATCTTCAAGGCATCTTCCGAAATATCCCAACCCGTAACCTCCGAGCCGCCGATGTCCAGTCCCAGCGTAATGGCGATGCAGCCCGAACCCGTACAGATGTCTAGGATGCGGGTGGTGTTTTCTTCCTTCTCTCCTTCCGTAATCCCTTTGTTTTCAGTCGCATCTTTTTCTATCCACTCGCAGAGTTCCGCCGTTTCGGGTCTCGGAATCAGCACGCCCGGCTCTACATGGAAGGTTCTTCCTGCAAAGTCAGCTTCGCCCAGAACATACTGTACAGGTTCGCCTTTTTGCAATCTTCTGATAATTTCTTCCAGTTTTCTTTCTTCATCTGCAGATAATTCATTAACTTTGCCGCAGATTATGTCGGTCAGCGTCATTCCGTACTTCACATCGAGCACGGTGCGGACGATAGCCTGTGCTTCGCCCGCCTCATATAGAGGGGTAATGGATTGCCAAAGTTGTTGATACGTTTTCATCTCTAAATCGTATATTATGATTTGATTTGAGAGCAAAGGTACGACATTTTATCGAAAAGTAAGTAAAAAACGAAGAAAAGTTTTAGATATGGAACAAAATAATGTTTCTTTTCAGAATGTGAAGACGGGCGAACCGTTGTCGCAAAAGGAAATAGACGAAATGTTTATGCGCCGCTGTCTGCAGCTGGCGAAAAACGGAAGAGAGAATGCCAAACCCAATCCGATGGTGGGAGCCGTTATCGTGAGTGGGGATGGCAGAATCATCGGCGAAGGCTATCATGTAAGGTGCGGAGAGGGCCATGCTGAAGTCAACGCCTTTGCTTCTATTAAGCCCGAGGATGAGCATCTATTAAGCCAAGCTACCATCTATGTGAGTCTCGAACCCTGCTCTCATTACGGCAAGACGCCGCCTTGCGCCGATTTGATAGTAAGAAAAGGAGTAAAGCGATGCGTTTGCGGCTGCGTAGATCCCTTTGCCAAGGTTCAGGGCCGCGGTATCCGCAAGATTCGCGAGGCAGGCATCGAAGTAACAGTAGGCGTTCTCGAAGCGGAATGTCTCGAACTCAACAAGCGCTTCATCACCTTCAATACTCATCAGCGTCCTTACATCATCCTGAAATGGGCGCAGACTGCGAATGGCTTTCTTGACAACGGGGGTAGGGGTATGGCTATTTCCTCGCCTTTCACCAAGATGCTCTCCCACAAGTTGCGTGCAGAGAACGATGCCATCCTCATAGGCCGCGTAACCGATGAGCGCGACCACAGTCAGCTCAACGTTAGAGATTGGAGCGGCAAGGACCCGATGCGCCTGGTCATCGACCGCCATCATCCTTGTTTCGAAGGTCTGGATTTCTCACGGGGCAAGACGGAAGTGTTGCAGCAAATCATGCAGTACTTATATAATAATAAGGTGCAGTCGCTGATAGTAGAGGGAGGCGCCATCACCCATCAGGCATTCCTCGATGCTGGACTTTGGGATGAAATCAGGGTAGAAACGTTGTTATCCACATCTGTGGAAAACGTGGTAACTGCCGGAACGCCAGCGCCAAAGCTCCCTCATAACGTCAGGTTAATCAGCCACGAGGCGTATGATGGAAATGTTATCAACATCTATGAGCGGATATAATCTTCTCATAGATTTGCTTTTTCCTTCGGCCAGCGATTTCCAATTCACAGATGGCACAGATTTAGTGGCGTATGCCCAATTCAACATTCAACATTCAACACTTAACATTCTAAAAAAAGATGAGTAACAGATTTACATCGCGCCTGAGCGATGACGACGATTTCAAGCGAGACGAACTGATACGTAAGATAGAGCATTCGGTAGAGCAGATGACGCTCTCAGAACTGGAAGCCTTGTCCTACGATATGTTTACCAAGGGTTATATGGAGGATTATTAGATTCCTTTAAATCGGGAACAGCCGATGAGAGAAACGAAAATAGCCAACTGGCAAAAAATAAATAGCCAACTGGCAAACCGCAAACAGCCGACTAGCGCATGTGTTGCTAGTCGGCTGTTTTACTGAAACAGTTATCTAAAACGCTTTATTTTGTTTTCGTATAAGCTTCCTGCCAAATACTCTTCACTCTTCACCTTATGCTCGGAACCCCCTGTGTTTATCGGCATTTCGAAGGGTGAAGAGTATTCGGGTACTCTTCACCCACTCTTCACCACTCTTCACCCTTCAGTTCTGGCTGATTTGCAATCCTTCTATCTGTCTTTCGCATCTGTTTCCGTTCCTGAAGGTGAAGAGTGGTGAAGAGTGGGTGAAGAGATAAAAACAACTCTTCACCCCTCGGAATGCCGATAAACACAGGGGTTTCCGGCCGAAAGGTGAAGAGTGAAGAGTATTTTGATGATAGCTTCGTTTATTTCTTAAACAGTCTTTGGCTTCACCTTCCAGACGATGCAAGTCATTAAGACAGACATCAGGGCTGCGCCAATCCAGAAATAATTGATGTAGGTAAAGTCGTAAGTCTCTACGCCATTTACCAGATGCTTGTTGCCCTCGATGAGCAGACCGCTCATGATGTCCTGGATGCCGGCACCCACATAACTCGCTACGCCGACAACGCCAAGAGCAGCACCCGATGCATTCTTAGGCGCAATATCTACCGCCATCAAACCACC
>JAJWAL010000176.1:0-3769 GCA_021618535.1 Segatella copri
ATACCAAAAAAAATAGTAGATATTTTTCAGAAATACCTACTATTTTATTGTTTTTTGTCTGTTTCTTGAGTTTTTTGGCAGTAAAAATGCCTTTTTCACTACTCAATCATGAGACGTTTCTCTTAAAACTCTTACCCTTAGTCTTTCTGCAGCGGAACTGCGAAGTAAGCCTTCTTGCCTGTTGGCCATACACCCTGGATGTAGAGCACTGGATCCTTGCTGGTAGAAGCACTCTTTACAGCCTTCTGCAGGTCATCAATCGTATTGATGTTGTTGTCGTTGATGCGCTGGATGATGAAACCGCGTGAAATGCCACCATCCTTCAGGGCGCCGCTGTTCACCTTCATCACCTCTACACCATACTTGATGTTGAGCTGGTTCTTCTGGCTCTCAGTAATAGGGCGGAAGCTGCCGCCGAGCACGTCGAGGTCGGCACTCTTGATAACCGAAGTATTACCCTGGGCATTCTTCAGCGTGATGGTCTTGGTGCTTGCCTTCTTGTTGTGCAGGTAGGTGATGCTCATCTTGTCGCCAGGGCGCTTGCCGTTCAGGATTTCCTGCAGCTCAGCCATCTTGGTCACCTTCTTGCCGTCAACCTTTGTAATCACGTCACCTTCCTTCAGTCCTGCCTCAGCACCGTTGCCGTCTTCATCTACCTTGGCAATGTAAACACCCTCGTTGGTTCCCAGGTCCACTTCCTTGCCGTTCTCCTTCTGGGCGTTGATATAGTTCAGCACATCGCTTCCCTGTATGCTCAGCATCACGCGCTGTACGCTGCCGTATTTCTTCAGGTCGTCTACCACCTTGTTCATGATAGAGGTAGGGATGGCGAAACCGTAGCCGGAGTAAGAACCGGTCTGTGAATAGAGCATGGCGTTGATGCCTACCAGTTCGCCCTGGGTGTTGACGAGTGCACCGCCCGAGTTACCTGCGTTGATGGCAGCATCGGTCTGGATGAAACTCTCTACACCGTTGGCACCGAGCGAACGTGCCTTGGCTGAGATAATGCCGGCTGTAACCGTATTGTTCAGTCCGAATGGGTTGCCCACGGCGATGACCCATTCACCCACCTTCACCTTGTCGCTGTCGGCGATAGGCAGGGTAGGCAGGTTCTTGCCGTCTATCTTGATGAGGGCGAGGTCGGTAGTCTTGTCGGTTCCGATGATGCGAGCCGAGAATTCACGGTTGTCGTTCAGTGTTACGGTCAGCTCGTCAGCACCTTCTACCACGTGGTTGTTGGTAACGATGTAACCGTCCTGGCTGATGATGACGCCCGAACCTGTAGCCTCTCTCTTCGGAGTCTGCACTTTCTGCTTGCGTGTACCTCCGTTGCCCTGTTCAGGGCTGCCGAAGAAGCCGAACGGGTCGAAGAAACCTCCGAATGGGTCGTCCTGCACATCTACCGTCTTCACCTTCGAGTTCTGTACGTATTTAATATGTACTACAGCAGGCAGCGCCTTCTCGGCAGCATAGGTTAAGTCTACAGGCTGACCTGCTGGCGCAGCGGTAACTGCAGGTGTAGCATTTACTTTCATGAAAGCACCGGCTGAAAATGCGAGCGAACTAACGCAGAGCACAGCCACAACATAATTACTTAATTTTTTCATGTCTCTTTATTTTTTATTGTTTACTTTTCTTTTCCTTGGAACTGCAGCAGCTAATATCATGCCAAAGTCAGCTTGTCATGCACCGCTCTGTTTTCCAGTTGCAAATATAGGGTCATTTTTTGAGATACGCTTCATTCTCTGCATAAATTTATTCCGTTTTAACATTTCAAATTAACACTTTAACGGCTGTTAAACAAGGAAAGCCCTAAATTCACAAATATTTGAATGTAAGCATAAAAATCTTAGTTTTGTATACGGAACTATCTTCTGCTGATTAATAAATATCTGTTAAACGATAGGGACTCAGAAACTCGGTTTAACCGGGAAAAAAAGTGAAAAATAGCCTTGCGAATAACTAATGATGCATAAAAAAGTGAGGAATCGTGCAATAGTATCAAAAGTTTTTTGTACTTTTGCATGTCGAAAGCAGTGCTCCGGTCTGTCGCTGGCATCTTTCAGGTGCGAGAGGAAAGTCCGGGCAGCATAGAGCATCCCACTTCCGAAACTAGAAGCTATTGGTGACAGTAGGTGTCGGTAGAAGAAAATAACCGCTCCCCCCGCCGATTCCCACAGTGGGGGATAGTAAGGGTGAGAAGGTGGTGTAAGAGACCACCAGCTGGCGAGTGATCGCCAGGCTGTACCATCTGGGAGCTGTAAGCTCATGTATACCGCAGATTGAGGGCGGCTCGTCCGATTGCCTTAGGGCTGCTGCGGAGGGTAGAGTGCTTGAGCCCAAGGGTGACTTTGGGACTAGATAAATGACAGACGTTCCTATAGCCGATATAGGAACACAGAACTCGGCTTACAGGGGCACTGCTTTTCTTTTCTTTTTTCAGCATCGCAGCCTTTATATATAATAAGGTATAAGATGCATTCATTTTTTAAACGATTTTAAAAACTAGCAAGATTATGAAACTCAGAGAACCGGAAAAGCAGATATTAGATGATTTCGAACATAAGGTAACGGGCAAGATAGCGAAATATGGCAATGAACCCGATTTCCCAAAGTTTGAGAACTACGGCATTACCCGTATGGAGTTGGATGATTATCTTTTCGATAAGCAGTCGATACTCGACATGGGTGGTTCCAAGCGCGGCCAGCTCACCATCGGCGGTTTCATCACCGTCCTCCCCGTACTGGTGCTGTCCTGTTTCCCGGATAAGTCACCCGTCTACGACAACGGCAAGATGCTCGCCACGGTCATAGCCGTCATCATCGGTCTGCTGCTGGCGTGTTTTGTCAAGGCACTTCTCCAGATGATCATCGCCTATCGCGTGAACCATCATAAGGAGCCTAAGATGGAGACCTTCATCAAGGCAGTCCTCTTCTACGAGAAGCGGTCGCAACTGTAAACTATAAATTATAAACTATAAACTATAAGTAGTATGACATTACCAGACTTTATGGACTATAAGGACAAGTTCACCCAGCGTGCATTTGTCGAGAAGATTTCGCATGTTGCCAAACGTGCCGGTGCCAAGATGGTTTATACAGCGCTCATTCTCTATTATACGTTAGAGAGTGACAAGGTTTCGCTGAAGGACAAGGCTCTGATTGTAGGAGCCTTGGGTTATCTCATCAGTCCGCTCGATGTGATTCCAGACGCTATACCTATTGCCGGTTTGGGCGATGACCTGGCCGTATTGCTGTTTGTGCTCAAGAAAGTTTGGGGTGAGGTTTCAGAAGATGTAAAAGCAAAGGCTCAGGACAAGTTGAAGAAGTGGTTTGATGAAGATGAGATTCCATCAGCCGATGACCTCTTCAAGGATTCAGCCACCGATACACCGGTTTGAAAATGATAATGACCCTTAATGACTTTGACCCTTCATGACTGGATGCCCCCTCTCGCCCTGAAAGGGCAGAAGCTCCTAGCCCAGGGTAGCACCCTGGGTAAATACGGACGCAAACAAGTCGCCCTGTAAGGGCAAAAGCTTTGAAATTGAAGGCTTTTGCCCTTACAGGGCGACTTTGTTGTATCTATTTAAAAACCCAGGGCGCTGCCCTGGGCTAGGAGCTTTTGGGCTTTCAGCCCGTCTTCGGCTACCATTATTTAGACTTATGACACATTCTTTGGGTTTTTAGCCCATGCAGCTCGTTACTCCGAGTGTAGTAGCGATAGCGGTCAGTATGCTGATGGCTATCTGCAGAATTGTTTTCCAAG
>JAJWAL010000177.1:0-3739 GCA_021618535.1 Segatella copri
GCCATAAATTACGATTGTTGTTTTCATTTGTCTATCTTACTTTTAGTTACATTTATTTTCGGGTGCAAAGATACATCCTTTTTCCATCATCTGCAATACCTAAAAATGATGGTTTCGCAGAAATACCTAAATATGGGGATAGAAGAAAAGTTTTAGGATGGTTTATCCTAAAACTTTTCAAATTTCGGAAGTTTTAGGATGATTTATCCTAAAACTTTCTTAAATATTATACTTTTAGGATGATTTATCCTAAAAAAATAGTATCTTCGCAGCAAATATATAATCAAAGAACAATGAAATGATATGAAACGAATAGAAAGAACGGAATATCTCAATAAGCTGATTGCTTTCAAAGACAAGTCTCTTATCAAAGTGATAACCGGCATTCGCCGTTGCGGAAAATCCACCATTATGGAGATTTATCGTGACTGGCTTAAGAAGCAAGGTGTTCATGACGACCAAATCATCTATCTCAATTTCGAGGATTACGACTTCTATGAGCTTCGCAATCCACATAACTTATATGCTTATATCAAGCCATTGGTTCATCAAGACAAGATGACTTATATCTTCTTTGATGAGATACAACATGTGGAAGATTTCCCAGACATCATCAACAGCCTCAACCTGAAGCCAACAGTAGATCTCTATATTACGGGCTCGAATGCCTATATGCTGTCAAGCGAAATCGCCACATTACTCTCCGGAAGATATGTGGAAATCGCCATGCTTCCCCTTTCATTCAGAGAGTATGTAGAAGGCATCGGCGGAACCGACAATCTTCCCAAAGCCTATACAGACTACATCACAAGGAGCAGTTTTCCATATACCCTTGAACTGGATAGTCCCGCTGAAATCAGCGACTACCTGAATGGTGTATATAACACCATTGTAGTAAAGGACATCATGAGCAGGAAGAAATTACCCGATGTCATGATGCTGGAAAGCGTTATCCGTTTCACAGCAGACAATATCGGCAACATTCTATCCACCAAGCGCATAGCTGATATCATGACTGCCGATGGAAGAAAAATAGACCAGAAAACCGTGGAACGATATCTGACAGCACTCTGCGAAACCTTCTTCGTATATGAAACCAAAAGATACAACATCAAGGGTAAGCAACTGCTCAAGACATTGGGTAAATATTATCTTGTGGATATCGGTTTGAGAAGAATGCTCCTAGGTTCCCGCTCATTCGATGCCGGCCGCATCCTGGAGGACATCGTTTATCTGGAACTACTCCATCGCCAGCAGAAAGTATATATCGGAAAGATGGATAATCTGGAAGTAGATTTTGTAGCAATTGATGAAAACGATATCACGTATTACCAGGTAGCAGCCACCGTTAGAGATGAGGCTACCTTAAAACGTGAATTGGCATCTCTTCAGCAAATCAATGACCAATATCCTAAGTATATCCTTACACTTGATGAAGATCCTACTGCCGATTACAACGGTATCAAGAGAATCAATGCCCTAAGATGGCTGATGGGAGAAATAGGATAACCTATATTTCCTCAGTAACACCATTAATATATAAGGCACAATATTTAAAAAGATATGATTCGATGAAAGATTTTGCAGCGATAGGCTTTAAATAAGGTGAGAGCAAACATCAAGAACATTGATAAACAACCAATTCTCTTGGGAGGTTGATGATTTTCAACCTCTCAAACCACAATTTCATCGAACTTCCCTGATGCCGCTTCACATGACTGTTGATGATATAATAGTCAGCCTGATACTCATCCATCAAATCAGAAAAGGCTGCCTTGATACGAGAACACTTCTCGTTTATCGCATTATCAAGCGGATTCACCAGACGGTTCACGGTCTCGGTAATCTTATCCATATCTATTCTATTCCCTATCTTCTGATAAAGTTGAAGAAGTTCTTCCCGATAATCTACCAGATTCTTGAATTCAATACCTTCCGGATGGTTCAGGAAGAGCAGATAGAGCGCCTTGTGGATAGGACTGAGCTGTACCTCTTTATTACCAAACTCAGGCAACAGGAAGCGATAATCCTCAGTAATGACCAATGGGCTGAGAGTAGCTCTTGCTGCCTCAATACGAAGCTGTTCCAATACGGGCACACCGATAGCTTTCAGCAAAAGGTCAGTTCTTCCTTCTGCCAAAAGTTGGGAGGAAAGCGTTTTTATCAAAGCAGCTTTCTCCTCGACACTCCTATTTTCCTGTTCTGTCTGCATACCGGATGCAAAAATACAAAAAGAATAGGAAAAAACGTTTCTCTTCATCAAAAAATCTTCTTTCGCAAGCCTTGCGTTTCTTTTATTATTGTATAATTACTCCTTTTTTATTATCTTTGTGCCCAAAATAGAAATATAGATAAGATGACAGAAGAATGGACCCCTATAGATTTCGGACAGACTGAAGACACCACCAAGAATATCATCAAGGTGATAGGTGTGGGTGGTGGCGGATGTAATGCCGTTAAGAACATGTACTCAGAAGGTATTGTAAATGTGAGCTTTGCCGTTTGCAATACGGATAGCCAGTCGCTATCCAAATCACCTGTGCCTGTAAAAATCATGCTCGGAAAGAGCGGTTTGGGAGCAGGTGCTAACCCTGAAGTTGGAAGAAGCGAAGCGCAGAACACCCAGGAAGACATCAAGCGGCTGCTGGATGACGGAACCAAGATGGCATTCGTTACAGCCGGCATGGGTGGCGGAACCGGTACAGGAGCAGCACCTGTCATCGCCGGCATCGCAAAAAGCATGGGCATCCTGACGGTGGGCATCATCACCATCCCATTTTATTTTGAAAAGCGAAAGAAAATCGTGAAGGCCCTGCAGGGTGTAGAAGAGATGCGTAAGAACGTTGACGCCCTGCTCATTGTCAACAACGAGCGACTTTGCGATGTATATGCCGATTCTGAAATTACCGTAAAGGATGCCTTCAAGCTGGCAGACAAGGTGCTGAGCGATGCCACCAAGAGCATCTCTGAGCTGATTACCGTAGAAGGAACCATCAATCTCGACTTCCGTGACATCGAGACCACCATCAAGAGTGGCGGCGGTGCCATCATGGCGATGGGCAGGGCGAGCGGAGAAGGCAGAGTTCAGAATGCCATTCTCAATGCCTTGGATTCCCCATTGCTCTATGGTAGCGACATCAGCAATGCACAGCGCATCCTCTTCAACATATATACCTCCAGCAAGCACCCTATTTTCGTAAGGGAAATGCGAGAGATAGATGCCTTCTTCGATGAATTGAATCCAGACATCAAGGTTATCTGGGGTCTTTCAGATGATGACAGTCTGGATGAGGATGCCAAAGTCACCATTCTGGCAACAGGTCTCAATAACGAACTGGCAGATGAAATTCAGGACAATCCTGTCACAACCACCAAGGATGAAGATGATTACCAGAGAATTATCGATAAGCTTTATCATCCGATACGTGACAATTTCCAATCACATGGAAAAGAAGAATCCCCAAAAGAGGATATTCCAACAGAGCCATCAAACACAGAATCTGCAGACATCCCTGATGAGGAGCCAGCCCCACTCACCCCCGAAGCTCCGCCAGAAGAACCTCCAGTCATAGAAGAAGAGCCCCAAAAGCCTGTCATACAGCAAAAAACACCAACCTTGGCGAAGAGGATAAGAGACAGACTGAAGAAAATAGCTGAAGATTTAGAAATCATTACGGAAGACGAATTGTACTTCCCTGAAAAAGGTTGTCACTTAGGAACAAACAGAAGTGACAATGAA
>JAJWAL010000046.1:0-21462 GCA_021618535.1 Segatella copri
AGCAAAATCTATCATAATTTCCCCAACCAGCTTTCCCATAGCAGGTTGGGGATTTTTATTTTTCGGAACTTCATATATATATTTGCAAATGCGATACCACCCCAATTCCTTCTGCAACTTGCGAGAATCAAGTATAAATTCTAGCATTTATCATTTAAAAGATTCTAAAAATCAATAAATATCATTACGAGTTCCCATAGTGGGAACTCTCATTTATTTTATTTTTCCTATCTTTGCAAAAGATTACCATTTTGGAGGCGCCACGACAAAAACAGTAATTTGTGGATCTCTACTTCCGAAAGCCAACGGAGGCGGAGACAGGGGAATTTGTGTCCGAAGCCAAAGAGCGATACCAAACATCTTCTGCTCTGTTTACGGTGACACGATGACACGATGACACTAGTTTTTCAACTTTTCGCCTCGCACGCGGGCAGGCAGGAACTTTCGGCTTGATTTTTCCTGCCTGCCCGCGCGAGAGTAAATCTTCAGAAATCACTGTCATAAGTGTCACCCTGTCATCCAGAAGCAGGTTACTTCCGAATCAAAAGTCAAAGACTTACGGTGCAAAAGTCAGTCACTTACGACGCAAAAGTTAGTCACTTACGCCCCGTAATCCCCTGGCTTACGAACCGCAATCCAATCATAAAGCCCTTAAAAATCAAACAAGCCTGGCATTTAGAAGTGATACCAAGCAAGGCATGTAAAAGGGCTTACAAACACCAGAGCAAAGAGAATCTATGAAAAAGTATGAGCAACTGTGAGCAAGTATGAGCAACTGTGAGTTGCCTCCTCACCGATTTCGTATCTTTGCATTGTGATTCAGAGATACTCAGCGGTTCCAATCAGCAAGCTATAGTAAGGCGTCCCCATAGCAAGCTATCCCCAGGCGGTCCCATCACGCACAACCATGGCAAAGACCGCTTTGATGTGATTTGATAGCCAACCTGCCAGGTATTAAAAAGAGAGTGGATTTGCGACAACCAGTTCCTATATAAAATAAGTTATAAGCTCGGGGAGGAATGAGTTTGAACCAATCGTCAAAGTTTAAAGAATACTAAAAGTTTCGTTTCCGCTTGAAAATTTCTTTTAAAATGCCTATATTTGCAATGCCGCTAGTAATGGCGGCAGACATAAAGAGGTAGCAACTACGCTTAGTTCGGACTGAGAATCTGGACAGTTCGCAGTACACAAGAATGACAGTTCCAGTTGTTTGCCCCAATATGTATACTCATATCCATCCCGCTTCTGTGGGATGGGTATCTCTATTTAGTTAATTTTGCAACCGAATTATCAACCCAGTCTGAGTAACATGGATTCATATTCTGGAATTATCATAGAAGAAAGCAGAAGGTCTGAGCAATTTTCAGACTTTACTCCCATACCTTGCAAAGGTTTCAACCTTCTTTGCAAGGCAAAGCGCTATGGCAGATGGTGGGTGCTTAAAGGCCTGAAGAAGCCATATCGCCAAGACGGAAACTACAAGAACTTGCTGCACAAAGAGTTCGATATCCTCATATCCCTGCAGCATCCCAACATCGTGTCAGCCTACAGCATGGAAGAAATACCGGAAATGGGTACCTGCATCGTGATGGAATGGATAGACGGCATCACGCTGGAACACTGGAGTGGCAAGAAGACTGAGGGAGAAGGCATTTTCCTCCAGCTGCTTGATGCAGTGCATTACATCCATGCCAAGCAGATAGTACACAGAGACTTAAAACCTTCCAATATCATTATTACCCATAACGGCAATCATGTAAAGCTCATCGATTTCGGACTTTCAGATACCGATGACTTTGCCATCCTCAAACAGCCTGCCGGCACACCGGGCTACATCTCACCTGAACAGATTGTATCCCAACAGGCAGACATCCGCAACGACATCTTCAGCATCGGTTGTATCCTGGAAAAGATACTTCCAGGCAAACCCTATACAGCAATCATCAAGCGCTGCAAGGCTCCCATAGCCCAGCGATATGCCAATGTTGACGAACTCAAAGCTGATTTCATGGCTCGCAGAAACAGCCATCCATCCGGTATCAAGCGTATCGCAATCGCAGCTTTAGTCTGTATCATCTTATTAGGTTTCATCAGTTATCCTTTACTGAATCAGCAGGAAAAGAGCATTAGCATCACCCCGGCACATCACGAAGCCAAGAAGGATACAGTCATCCGCCAGCAAACCAAGAAGCCTGCCCCACTTTCCAATGGCCAGAAATCCCTGCAGCCAACAGCTACCGAGCCATCTTCTGCATCACAGGCACAAGCCGCCGAACTCCTATCCGAAGGCAAGAAGACAATCGACAAGATGTGGAAGGAATCCGGCATAGACACCATCCGGTCTGTTGAGAAAAAGAGCGAAGCATTCTATCAGTTTGTAGATAAGAGTAATGAATTCATCACAACGACTTATCCGCAGACATACTCTAGAGACATCGCTGGCAGCAAGAAGACCGATATCATCTATGAGCTGTCCTCTTATACCTCTGAGAGATATGTGAAACCCACCTTGTCGAGATTTCAATCTTCCAGATAATGCTCCACGATGATGCCGTTCTTCTTACCTATAGCGTAAGTAACCGGTTCGTCATCTCCATGTTTCCAGGCATGGAGATAAGCAGGCTCATGATTGATAAAATGACGGCACTCAAAAGTATCATCTTTCGACAATCTGGTATTTTCGGATGACACCACCTTGAAACTACCGTTTCCCTGATACCTGATGATGCAGGTTCTGTCGGGCAGCCAGGAAAGTTTGAGCATCTGTCCCTCATAAAGATCATCACAAGATATTTCCTTGCCTATAACCATCTGACTCTGCCGTTCTCCCATCCCTTGCGACAATCCGAACTCCTCAAAGTCTGCATAACCCAGGAAATTAGCCAGCACATTCTTGGTAAACTTACTGGCAGAAACCCCTTCGCTCACGTATCCCCAGAATCGTCGCAGCGTAGAGGCACTCACCCTTTGCTGGGTACGTTCCTCCACCTTTTCGCTCAACCAAGCGAAGTCGCGGGGCACAACCATCTTGCGCCCCACCATTTTTTCTATCATTTCACGTAATATCTGTTCCATGCTGCAAAGATACTGAAACAAATCCAGCCAACACACAAAAGCAGCGACATTTTCGCTAAAACCATCCCATATTTTGAACTTGGAACGGAATGGAACGCTGAAAAAGCAGAAAAAACACCTATTTTTGCAAAAAAATCAGCTCACAATGAACAACTTTAGAAAAAAAATGGTATATTTGCAGTGCTGTTCTAAACAAGCAGCAGACATGTTAAGGAAACAACCATGCTTAGTTCGTACTGAGAATCTGGACAATTCATTGTACACAAGAACGAAGACAGAAGTTGTTCACCCAACTGTGTATTATTGTATCCATTCCGCTTCGGCGGGATGGACATTGATATATACCCTTTGGTGTGAGCTGATTTTCATTCTTTGTGTACAGGTAGTCCAGAACCTTCAGAACAGAATGAAATTGGTTCGCACCTTTTTTGTGCCTAAGAATGAAATAACCAAAAAGTAAATGATTAGCTTATGGAAAAATTAGAAAATAAAAAGCCAGAAAAGCTACTGATAGCCATCAGCGCATTAGGCAATCATGGCAAGACACTAAGTGCTACCAGATTGATAGAACTTTTAATTTCACATCGTGAAGGATGGCTTTATGATAGCCGTTCCATCAATCTCAAGAAAGAGCAACTGGCAATTCTACAACGTAATGGAACGGCAGAAATTGCAGTTATTACCATTGGTGATGGAGTAGATCACAGATTTGAAGATTGGTATAATATTGTAGCAAGCATTCCAACTATCAAAATCATTGTTGGATGTTGTCGTACAAAACATGGGACATTCGCCTATCTCAAAAAATTTGCAAGGACTCATCAATATACAATGGTTGTATCGCATCCATATTTTCAAGAGATGCCTGTTTTGCCTAAGGGCTCACCTATTGCAAACTATTGGAACACAATTTTTGCAAACCATCTATTAGATATGATACATTTACACTTGTAAACGATATTGGGAATAATAACAATTAAAAACAAGAAGAATATGAAAAAGATTTATCTAATCATGATACTCTTCTTTGCGACAGCATCGGGAGTATTTGCACAAACTGCCAACATTGTCACCCTCATGCTAAAAGCCAAGTCTGGCGAAGCAGAAGCACAGAATGATTTGGGCGAAGCATATTATGATGGGAAAGGGGTTACGGAAAATTTACCTGAAGCAGTAAAATGGTTCACAAAAGCTGCAGAACAAGAAAATGCTAAAGCACAATACAACTTAGGCATGTGCTATTACTATGGCTATGGAGTATACCAGAACTATGGAGAAGCCGAAAAATGGTACACAAAAGCAGCTGAACAAGGATATGCTGAAGCACAAAACAGCTTAGGATACTATTATGAATTTAACGAATTGAACCCTAAAAAAGCCGTAGAGTGGTATACAAAAGCTGCAGAACAAGGACTACCGGTGGCACAATGCAACTTGGGAGTCTGCTATAAATATGGCTACGGGGTAGAAAAGAACCTTGAAGAAGCCGTGAAATGGTATACAAAAGCAGCTAATCAAGAATATGCAAGGGCTCAATACAATCTGGGAAAAGCCTATGATAAAGGCGAAGGTGTAGCTAAGAATGATTCGGAAGCTATGAAATGGTATCTCAAAGCGATCAAAAACAATTCTCCAGAAGCAGCCTATTATTATGGTGGAATGCTCTTAGAGGGTAACAAACAAAAGGGTATAACAAAAAACATACCTGAAGGTGTCAAATATTTGCGCAAGGCAGCAGATCTAAAAAACCTTGATGCAATAAACTCATTGGTTGGTGCCTATTACTCGAAAATGACAGGTGAGAATGATTTTGGTATTAGCAAATATCTTTCTTACGCTGACTTTGTTAAGTATATAAAAATTGGCGCAGAAGAAGGAGATCAAAACATGAAAACTTTTCTGACCAATTTACCAAATTTAAAATCAATGATAGCACAAGAAAAAAGTCTTGTAGCGAAATATGGACAGAGAGCATACGACAACATCAAAAAGGGAAAGGTTTATATAGGTATGCCAGAAGGTATCCTTACCGCATACAAGACTTTTGAGACTGATGGTAGCAGATATCAAATGTACAAATACAATGGTCCTTACAGAGACTTAGTTGGTACTTACAAACAATATATCCCTTCCTATGCTCTCCGACTGGTCAATCTTCTTGGGAAGGTATTCCCTAGAATCGTAAAGGTTAGAAATGGAAAGGTTACAAATGTCATATATTAATAACATTAATAAGCGGACTCATAAAAGCATTACATTTATTATGAAGCATTCATTTTTACAAACATTAAGCACCACTTTTTCCTCTAAAATCGGAAAAAGTATCATTTTAGCAATCTTCGTTATGCTAACAGGAAGCCCAACCTTCGGACAAGCAAGACGAGGCACTACACAAAAAGCTCATACAACAACTGTCACTAAGCCAAGCCCAAATTTGGTGAACGACTTTAACAAAAAAATCAAAAACAATTATTTCTTCAACAATAAGTCGAACAATAATGAGTGGGACATAGTATTCAAACCTGCCAATACTGAAGGAAAAGGCGGTGGAAATATCGTGATACCTATATCTAAACTTGGTCTCTCATTCTCATACAACATCACTGCAAACGGAAGTATCTATATCAAGATTGACAACGTCAAGATGAAGGAGGAGAAGATAACATGGCAAACTAATCCCGATGGGGTCATTTTAGAAGATCTATTTTTCCAATTGCAGAGCGACTCACTTAAATACGATGAACTTGTAAATTGGAATCCAAACGAAGAGCCAGATTACGACGAAGTCAAAAAAATTGATAGTATTGATGAAAAGCCATCTTTTCCTGGTGGTGAAAGTGCAATGAAGTCTTATCTGAACAGCAATATAAAATATCCTGATGTAGCACAGGAAAATGGCGTACAAGGACGTGTAATCGTGCAGGGTATCATAGAGAAAGACGGCTCGATATCTGATGTTAAGATTAGTAGAAGTGTTGACCCGTCACTTGACAGGGAAGCCTTGCGTGTTGTTAAGGCAATGCCGAAATGGACGCCAGCAAAACTAAAAGGAAAACCTGTACGTACCAAATGTTCAATACCTATCGTTTTTAGATTATAATAAGGATCTATACCCAAGACGGGAAAGTGGCTGCTATAAAGTGGTAATTACATAATTTCAAATTACAAGACAATGAAAAAGAAACATTTTTTTATCATGATGCTTGTCTGTTTCACAACAAGCATCACAAGTTGCTCAAACAACAAGAATAACAAGGAGGAAAATGGAATAGATTCAGTTGCCATAGCACAAGCTAAAGCAGACAGTATTGCCAGATGCGATAGCATAGCTCGTGCTGATAGTATTGCAAGAGCAGACAGTATTGCTAAATCAAACAATTTGGCAGTAGGTATGTCTGTAAAGGAGGCATTACAGAAGCCTGGTGTCAAGAAAGATTGTGCAGATGCATTTGATGGTCAACACGAAGGGAATGCCTTAGTTTTGATACAAAACGGCAAGAAGTTTCTCACAAATGTTAGTTATCACATGAAGAATGGCTTTGCAGAATGTGATCATCTCAACTTTGACCTCTTGCCAGACAGTTATGAAGGTGACATCACTCTGGTTAGAGCCAAGGACTGTGCAGCATCCGCAAAAATTGTAAAGGAAATCAAATAACAAGCCTCATGAGACATTCTATTATCACAGCATTAGGCGTTTGCCTAGTCGCATCATTTACCGCCTGTGGCAACAAACAGACTAAAGATGCAGAAGCCATAGACAGTACGGCAATAAAAGACACCATCGTTTCCGAAAAAGTAGAGCCACAAGTGGACTCTACAAAAATCTTTAGCGACACAGTTGCACAAAGAGGGAAAATGGTATATAAGGTAACTCGCCAAGTAGAAGACGACATCGTATATGATGACGAAAGAGACTTGGATAAGAGTACTGCCACAGAATCTTTGCGCCTCACCTTCAAGAACAATGGCAAAGTCAGCATCAAGGAAACATTGCAAGACGACGCCACTTGGAGTGGAGAATGGGAAGCGAATGGCTATGACATAACCATTTACGCCAACGATCTAGTCCTACGAGGTACCGTTTCCAAAGATTACAAGACACTTGAACTTTCCTCAGAATCTATCAGCAAAGTAAGTTGGACCGGTTCTAGAAAATTAAGACTTCAATAAACCAATTACACTCATGGCTTTCCTATTGATATAATAGCGAATGCCATGAGTGTTTTTTATTTTCCTCCTAAGAATAGTATCTGTTATGAAAACGGACATTAAAATACCGTTTACCGCAAAAACGCAAAGTAAAGTACCGCAAAAACACAAAGTAAAATACCGTTAAAACACAAAATAAAATACCACAAAAATACAAAATTATTTGTAGATTCCACTATTTATTACTATCTTTGCAAACAAAAATATATTGAATATGAAGTATTTAGATAGAATAGCAGACAGAATGCTCCGACTTCGTCTGGAAGCCTTTGGAGCAGTACAGATTGTTGGACCAAAATGGTGCGGAAAAACCACTACGGCCATGCAGCAGTCAAAGAGCGTAATCAAGATGCAAGATCCAGATAAGCGTGAAGGATATCTGGCGACGGCACGCACCAAACCATCCTTGCTGCTCAAAGGCGAAACACCACGACTGATAGACGAGTGGCAGGTAGCATCAGTTTTATGGGATGCTGTTCGGAATACCGTAGATGAGCGAAACCAGAAAGGTCAGTTTATCTTAACCGGTTCTACAGTCGTCGAAGACAAAAACGGAGAAATCATGCATACGGGTACTGGGCGCATCTCCAAGATGCCCATGTATCCTATGAGCCTTTATGAGTCAAAGGAATCAACAGGCTCCATATCTTTACGTTTATTGTTTGATGACCCAGCTTACGATATTGATGGATTTCTGTCAGACATGACCGTGGAGAAACTGATTTTCGCTGCTTGCCGAGGCGGTTGGCCAGCATCACTGGACGTCACTTCGCAGGAGGCACAATTACTGATAGCACAGGATTACGTAAATGTGATTTGCGATGAAGATATATCGAGGGTAGATGGCGTAAGAAGACAGCCAGCTTTGGCTCGACTCATCATGCGTTCTTATGCCCGGAACATCTGCACCCTCGTCAAGAAATCCAAGATGTTGGCAGACATCACGGTAGAAATGGAGAAAACGTCGATGCCAACATTTGATGATTATGTTTCTGCCCTGCAACGATTGTTTGTCATAGAAGATGTGGAGGCATGGTGTCCGGCAATCCGCTCAGCCGCTGCAATCCGTTCGGGAGCCAAGCGTTGCTTTGTAGATCCTTCCATAGCTGTTGCTGCTTTGGGTATGTCACCAAGAAGTCTGGAATTAGACCTTCGAACCTTTGGTTTCATATTCGAGTGTATGTGCATTCGCGACCTGAAGGTATATTCGCAAGCCTTGGGAGGTAGAGTCTCTTACTATCACGACCGCTATGACCTGGAGGCAGACATCGTGCTTCATCTTGCAGATGGCCGCTATGCCTTGATAGAATGCAAGTTGGGTAGTCGGGAGATAGAAGATGGTGCCAAGCATCTCCTGCAACTACGGGATCTGATTCGTGAGAAGAACAAGACAGAGCATCAGATGCCACTCAGAGAGCCAGACCTGCTGATTGTCATGACAGGAGGCGAAATGGCTTATACCAGGGAAGATGGAGTAAAGGTTATACCTTTGGCTACATTAAAAGACTAAGAAAAGGGCACTCATCCTTACCTCACTTAGGATACCACCGCCCTAACTACCTTTTTTAACATAGTTAGGGCGGACTTATAAGCCGCTAATTCAATAATCAAGCGCCAATACTTTTTTTCAAAATATTGGCGTTTTTTTTTGAAATTTTCCCTTCATATTACTATATTATAAAGGTATAACCAAAAAAGAAAGAATAAAATGGCAAATAAAATGTCTTTATGTATCATCAAATACACCTATACTCGATATGTAGGGGTGGATATCGAAAAATATACTCGGGGACTATTCGAGTATGTGAAGGAAGAGTTTGGGGAGTTTCAACCACAAATGTCAGAGCCTGGAACTATACCTGATATGCCAGACTATCTGGACATCGTGCTCTGCAAGAAGGATGGCAGCATCTTCTACGAAAGCGACATTCTGCGCCGTGCCGTCAACATTCCGCATGATTGTCAAATGGGTGGATTAGTATTGGAAATCTTTATCCAGAACTGCGATGGCACGAGATACAAAAAAAGACATGCATATCCCAAGCCTTGGGAGGACCATAAAGCTAACGGCAAGTCGGACATGAGAAAACTGAAAATTCATAAAACTATCACCAAAAGGAATCTTAACAATCAAGAAGGCAAAGACTCTGAAGGTATCAGAATACCTGAACTTAGACCCAAGATTGACCTTAACTTCTTAAGATAACCATCCCATGACATACGAAGAATTCAAGCATTTGGCTGAGCATCCACAGCATCGGGATGTCCCTGCCATCTTCAAGCTCGAAGTTTTAGAAACAGAAGAGTTGGAGGAGAAAAAGCGTTCACATTATCCGAAATACAAGGTGAACACCTATTGTCCGCAAGCCTTCACCACAACTCTGGAAGAGGCTGAGAGACTGATGCACCAGGATGTCCTTTACCGCAAGAAGATGAAGGAGGAAGACGACTATCCGCTGGATACCTTCTGCTATTATATCTCGGAGATTCCAATGGGACTGTTGCACTACGACCGCGAATGTCTTTCGGAAAGGATGTATGATGGGGAAGGAAAACTGATCGACCGGTCTTACTGCTGTTCGCGTTTCAGCATTTACTATCCCGGAGTCTGCGATTCGCCAGCATACGACCGTCATCCTGACGAGACCTTCAGAGGCAGAAGCGCTGAACAGATCAGATTCCAGAAAGGTGACATCGTGGAAGTATATCGTGGCGATGAGGTGAAACTAGCCATCGTTGTCGGTACTCCGCTTACCACGGAATGGATCTGGGAGAGAAACCAGGTGGTCAAGGATAAAAGGGGATTGGATAAACTGCCATATGATGAGACAGATGACAGCTATACCGTGATAGATGGTCCCGGCTACGAATACCACGACCACGTTCCGTCGCTGCATGTCTTCGCCCCTCACTATCATGTGCCGCTCTATCTTCAGAGACGATTCAAGGGGTATTTGGAAAAGGCTGAGAAGAAGCAGAAAGAAGAGGAGGAGAAAGACAGGATTTTCCGCCAGGCTCACGATTGCAGCTTCAGCAACAAGGAACAGATAGAAAAATCTGAAAAGTGCGGCTGTTTCTTCTGCGGCGAAATCTTCTCGCCATCCGAAATCACGGATTACCTCCCTGATGAGCCGCCTACAGCTGAATGTCCCTTCTGTTATACCGACTCCGTAATAGGTGATGCCTCCGGCTTCCCTATCACCAAGGATTTCTTAAAGAAAATGAGGAAGAGATGGTTCTAGGGCGTTTTTTCAATGTTTTCATCTACATTCTCCCCTATCACATGGGGGCAGTATCAGTTTCCAAAACGGACATTAAAAATGCGATAGCACCGCCCTAACTACCTGTTTTTATACAGTTAGAGAGGGGGCTATTAATAAAAAAGAAGCAGGATGGAAGACTGGTCCACCCTGCTATTTTTATTAGAATACCTTTACGAAACGGTCGATATCGATAGAAAGGCCTACTGAGAAGGTGCGGCCGGTGGTCATCGCAGAACTCCAATAATAGTTCTTTGGCGTATAACCGAAAAGATTATCTACCGTGAAATTCAGATTGACGGCATCCAGGAATCGCTGCTGAAGCGTGAACTTCCACAACTGATAACTGCTATCATGCTTCTTGATGTTCGTATCAGGAGCTGACAGGTATCTGCCTGACAGAGCGGCATTGATGCGATAGAACGAACAGAGCTGACGATCGTAGTCGAGGCGCCAGGTAGCTGAATGCGGACGAGGCTGGGAGAACTGGGAATCTACGCTTCTGCTACCCACATGGAGATAACTGTAGTCGAGTTTCACACCGAGTCCCATATCCGAACGGTACTGGGCACTAAAGTCGATGCCGCTCACCTCTACTCCATCCTCGTTGCAATAACGGGAAGCCACATCCGGCTGACCGGTTCCCGGGGTATAATCGGCATAATCCTCGGTAGTGATGCGCTTATCATACTTATTATAATAACCCATGAGAGTAAGACTATACTGACCGGTAAAGAAGCCAGCATTCTTCACCCTTCCGGTATGCTCCAGCGCCAGGTTGTAGTTGTTGCTCTTCTCCGGCTTCAGATCCGGATTACCGTAAATCATCTGCATGCCTGCCATATCAAAGTTCATATACATCTCCTTGAGCGTTGGGGCACGGAATCCGCCGGCATAGTTGGCACGGATGGAGAAACCCTTCCACTTGGTCATCAGAGCCAAACGACCGGTAGTGGCATGCTGGCTGGATGCAGAGAAGTAATCATGACGAAGACTTGCCACGATGTTCAACCACTGCAAAGGATTGTAATCGAACTGGGCGAAGGCATCGTATGAATTCTGAGTCTTTGATTCATTATCCTCAAACTGATAGGTGGTAAGATAATCGTTCAGGAAATCTGCACCTGCCGTCAATGTGTTCTTGCCGAAGATATGGGAATAGAGGGCACGGACGGTATTCTGACGATTGGTATAATCGTGATCGTGAGTGCGCTCATTGTTCACAAATCGGGTCTTGTCATACTGGTCGAAGCCGTATGAAATCTCCAGATTATCATTCTCCGAGAGATTCATCACCGTCTTCAGTCCGGCAGAATAATCCATGTAATGATCATCATAGTTACTACGCTTGCTGATACGATTGAAATAACCGCCACGACCTATCAGTTTTACCTTATCAGAGAGCTTGTAGGTAAGACGCTCCTTCACATTGAAGGTCTCTCCACCATAGATATGGAGGATGTTGGATTCTGTATCGAAAGGACTGGTGAGCTGAACCTCATCCGATGTGGTGCGCTGGATGCTGGTCTGCGAATTCCATTTTCCGGCATTGAAGCTGAAGCTTCCACCGTGGCGCCACTCCTTGTTGAAGTCATTGTAGCGGGTATTGACATTGGCAGTCCAAGGTTCGCTGTTTTCACGGGAGATGATGTTGACAACTCCGGCTACGGCATTGGCGCCATAGAGCGCCGAAGCAGCACCCTTTACTATCTCGATACGTCCTACATTATCCAAGTTCAGACGACTGTAATCTACATTATCCATGGTTTCACCAGCCAATCGCTCGCCATCTACGAGGAAGAGTACGGCATTTCCACCGAAACCATTCATGTTGAGAGAAGTCTCCTGATTCATGGCATAGCCGAATTCCAGACCCGGCATCTGCTCGGTGAGGAGGTCCTGGATATTGGTAGCATCAGCTATCTTGATATCATTGGCGGTAATCAGACGGGTTACCACAGGAGCATCCTTCAAAGCCTTCGGAGTTCGGGTTGCGGTAACTACCACCTGATCGAGGGCTGTAGCATCCGGTTGAAGGCGAAGCACATGCTGCTCACCTTTTCTCTCATCCGCTTTCAGTACGAAAGTCTGAGTCTGATAGCCCACAAAGCTCACCTTCACTCTCACCGCTCCATCCTTGCTGTAAGGAATGCGGAAATATCCGTCTTCATCAGTTGTTACCCCACCCTTTGCATGCAAAATCTGGACGGTAGCACCCGCCAGAGGTGCGCCCGAATCATCGAGCACCCTACCCACGACATCGCCCTGGGTTTCGGCTTTCAGATTCAGGCACAATCCGCAAAGGATCAGGAATAGTGCGAATATCTTTTGTTTCATCGACAATTACTTCTTTGTTGCATTCGAAGAACAGTTCATGACAAAAGGCATATTACCATACTTTAAAACAAAAGTAATCTGCATTTTACCATCTTTTATAGTTGCTTTTATAGCAGTTTTAGAAAGACCTTTGCCATTTTCCAATGTTTGATCAAAACTGGTTTCAGGAATCGAATAAGTACCATTTGACTCTGTTACAGCAAGATTCTTCACTGTAATTGAAGGTAAAGCCATAGGTGCAGATCCAAATGCAGGAAGGATGATATTTACATGACTATCATCAACTTTTTCCAACTTAAAAGTTGCATTTTCCAATGGGTCCATATCACCCTGACCTGCCAAAGCAATAGACATTGTTTCACCAACGTAAGTACCAACAACCTGTTCTGCTGTTGCTGAAGAGCCAGCACCATTATTGTCATCATCATCACTGCTGCAAGAGCTGAATGCTACACACATAGAAACCAAAGCCAACATCATGGCCATCATTGTCTTAAACTTTTTCATTTTTCTTTATTTTTCTTTTAGTTACAATAATATTTTCTATTTGAGGGGATTTGCAATCCCCGATTATTTATCTTCCGGAACATAGATGATTTCGCCATTCTCCAGCTGGTAAGCAATGCCAACCTTCTTTCCCTTGTTGCCCGACTTCTTACTCTGGTCTTCAGAAGGGGTATAGCGATTGATCTTCTGCCCATCCTTGGTAATGATTTCCATATTCTCCTTGCCAGGGTTCTTCACCATCGTGAAGTTATCCTTGCTGAACATTTCCGTCATATTATAGCGCGAAACGAGTGCCACCATCAGGGCAAGGGCAAACACCATCGCCACATCGAAGAGGTTGCTCACTACGCTCATCGGATCATCATCCTCGCCATCATGCGCAAGCCTATTTCTGCGTCTCTGTCTCATAAATTATATATCTTAACTTTTTTACCTTTAAAAGCCTTTTTTACTTTTTTACCTTTTTACCTTTAAAAGCCTTTTTACTTTTCCTCCAAAAGGTCTGCCATAAACTCGAGGTTGCTCATATCCTCGGTGTACCAGCGGTTCTTGGTCTGCTTGGTTACGAAACCGATGGCAGCAGAGAACAATCCCACTACGGTGGTAGCGAAAGCCACCTGCATGTTGTAAGCCATCGAAGCAATATCGCCGGTAGAAAGACCAACCAGGGCTGGACCCATCGGAATCAAGGTACCCATCAAACCGAGCATCGGACCCATCTTCAGAAGAGTAGATGGAAGAGAAAGATCCTTCTCTACAAATTGGGCATACTGGTCGAGGATGCGGTTCACCTGCGCCTTGCTCTGACGGTTGTCCACGAGTTTCTTCATATAGGAAACGATGACAGCCTGCTTGTTCTTTGGCAAGCGATCGCCCAGGGTATCGATGTTATCGAGTGTCAGGGTGTTCATCTGTTCACGAATCTCCGCACCCGACTTGCGCTTTACAAGATACTGTCCGAAGAAACCTCCAAGGAGCAGCAAGGCTCTGAGGAAGAAGAAAATCAACAAAATAATCACAGGAACCAGCATGCCTGTGGAAATCCAAAACAATACGTCTGATATGTAATTCATTATACTCTATATTTTTTAATTTGATAATTGTAAATTGCCCATCCGATAGCCATTCCTACGATGACGATGGCGATGACGCCGAGAAGCGAGAGGGCATCGAAACTGTTGAATCCTGCCACGGCTGTCCTGCCATTCACTGTACCGATGATGCCCATCAATCCGAGCAGCACCTCTACCAGGAAAAGCAGTTCCAAGCGGATTGGTCGCTCCGGCAAGAGCCATCTCAAACCGTAGGTGAATACCGGCGTCAAGACCAGCAGCACTACGGCAAGCACCCATGCCACTACCTGGAACGATACGCCGGGAAGCAGGAAGATGGTCATCACCAGAACGCTGAAAAGCACTGGGAAAATCAGCAAACCCGGGAAATACTTCAGGAAGATGAAGAACACCCATTTGCGGCGGCTCACATGTTCCGAAGTCTTCAGATCTACGTGGTGCACACAGAAAAGCATCGTGAGTGCCACGTCGATACTCAGCAGCACCGCCATATCGAGCATCAGCTTCTGGTCGGCTATCCAAGCCGCAATCTGCGTCTTCGACTGCTCAATGGCGAATGGCCAGGTCATTCCCACGAAGAAGGCTACGAGCACCGAGATGATCATAATCTCCTTCACTCCGTGGAAGGTCTGCTTCAGCACAAAACTGAAGCAAACCAATATCATCATTACTAAAACTAATGTCTCCACTTTTTTTTAATGTTGAATGTTAAATGTTGAATGTTGAATTATTCTTCACTGTTAAGTGTTGAATTATTCTTCACTCATCATTTTGCGACGACGTCGCAAATATATCGCGAGCACAACGAAAGCTACGATGACGATGACACCTACTACGATGCCGCTCACCACAGTGGTGGTCTTCTGAGCATCCTCACTCAGCGTCTCCTTCTTCATCACCATACCCTTGTCGCTGCTGTTCTTCGCAGCCTCAGCATCGCGGATCTGCTCTACATTCTGCTGATATTCCTTGGCCGAAGCAGCATCGGTCTTGCTGGCGATATAGTTGCGCAGCTTGGCATTGTCGCAGACAAAACCGGAGCATGAAGGCTTATACTTGTTCACGGTCTCGGTATGAAGCTTGGCGATGTCCTTGAGCTGCTGAGGAGTAGCCTTCCACATTCCCTTGCGGGCACTCTCCATCATCACAGCGGTCATCTCCATCAGCGCAGCCGGATTCTGCTTGTCGAAGAACTCCTTGGTGCCGAGATTGTACTTGTCCTTGACATATACATTATAAATCTCGTCCCACATCTCCTTGTCGATAGCCTTTGGCTTCATCACATTCCAGCCGTAGGTATTGGTTACGATTTCGGCGAATGTGCTGGCACTGCTGGCTCCACCCTTCATCTTCTCCTTGATATAGGCTGGATTGAAGATGGTGGTTCTGCCCTCGATACCGATAGCCTCCTTCACTTCCTGCATTCTCATATTGCTATGGTTGCGATAGTCGGCGAGATATGCATCCGGATCCTTACCGGTTACGTTGCGCACTGCGAGGTTCATACCTCCCATAAACTCATATACGTGGTCGAGACTCAAGGCACCCCAAGTGTTGCTCTGTCGTGGCTGAACCACCACATCGGTACGGGTCAGCGCTGCCTCGAAAGCAGCCTTGCGAACGGTCTCCCAGTTCTTCTCATCACCGTAGAAGGCACCCATATTGTTCAGATAAACCTCGGCAATCTGACTCTCCTTATCCCAGCGGTCGCCTGCGGTTACCATCTCCTGGATACCGGTACCATAGTTGCCGTTTACGCCACCAAACACTCGATACATACTCACCTCGCGTGCCTCCTTTGGCGACATGCCCTTCTCTACGAGCACTCGTTCCGATTCGGTAACACCGGCTTTCACCAGGTTGTCATACTTGTCACCCTTGGCATTTGCTGCCATCTCTATCGCCTTGTTGATGAGGAAGAGACGGGATGCTGCCAGGTCGCGGAGCTGACCGGAAGTCTGAACCACGACATCGATGCGAGGACGGCCCAACTGCTTGGATGGGATGAGACGCAGATCGGTAACACGACCGAAGGCATCTCTTACCGGTTCTACACCGAGCATATAGAGAATCTGGGCGATGGTAGCACCCTCTGTTTCGATAAACTCGCTGCTCCAGAGTGTGTAGCTTACCTTACGAGGATATTCGCCCTTATGTCGCTCACAATACATCTTGATGGTATTGTCGCAAAGTTCCTTTGCCTTCTCCCAGGCATCCTCCGACGGTGTATTCTCCACATTGATGGAGAAGAGATTTCTACCGGTAGGCAGAGTGTTCGGATTCACAATCAGATCACCACCAGGAGATGGAGCTGTAAAACCGCCATTCAGGGCATTCATCAGAGAAGACATCTCGTTGAGCGGACTCTGACGGAGCGCCTCCGAATACTTGCCCACATTCTGCAAGGCATGCTCTACGGTAGTAATCGCCTGAGCCAGATGAATCTGCTGACGGGTATATTTAGGTGCCTTCGACATCATCATACCCTTATCTTTAGAAGATTTTCCGGTCTGAGATGACTTGCCCTTGCCCGCTTTCGCCATCTTCGCCTTCTTCAAATCCTCCTGATACCATTTCTGTCCCTTTTTGATAGCTTCCATCATCTTGTCAGGGAAGCGACCGGTCTGCTCCATCTTCTCAAAAGCCTCACGACTCATCTGCGGAATCTTCTTCTTATGAGAAACCTTGGCAGCACGGAGCTCGCTTACCGTACGGTGGTCCACCCTCTTCGGCTTCGCCTCCTTCGCTCCACCCATCTGGTCTGCCATCTGCATCATCATCTGGATAGGATCCGGAGCAGCCTGCATCGCCTCTACCTTACGGGCCATCTGGAGTTCGGCAGGAGTGATTCCTACATAACGGCAGATGTATTCATCAGAAACCGAGGCTGAACCCAGAAGCTGGGTCACGGTATTGCGTGCCTTGCTCAGATAGAGACGGTCGAAAAGCTGCTTGTGCTTCTCCACACCCTCCTGGGCACGACCTTTCAACTTATCTACTGCCAGCATTCCGTAGGCAATAGGATCTGTAGCCATCGCATAGACACTGGTGCGGACATCATCATTATCGTATGGCACACCCAGAGTATAGAGTTTGCCGGTAATCTTCTCGTTTGCCAACTCTTCTGCAAAGTTCTCCACTCTCGCGATTTCGTCTGCAGAATATGGCTTGTTCATCTGCTTGGCATCGAGACCCAGTTCACGGGCGATTCCCATCTTCACGGTCAGCGCCTTTACCTTGAGCGACTGTTCTGTGGATGCCTTCTTCTCGTATGACTGGATGGCATCGCTCAACTGCTTGTAGGTCTGTCGCAACTCGCTCTCCTTGAAAGGAGAAGTGAGATAGCTCTGGGTCTGGGCATAGGTGCGGCGCTTGGCAATCATCGCCTCGCCCACATTACCGATGGTATATATATAAAGATGTGGAACCACACCAATCAACCGGTCACTCCAGTCATTGCTGTCGAGTGCCACCTGCTTTCTCGGAGTATATTCCAGCGAACCGTGGGTTCCGAAATGGATGAGTGCATCGGCACTGAAACCATAACGAGCCCAGAGATAAGAGGCAACATAGGTGTAAGGAGGTGCCTGGTCGGTGCCATGCACAATCTTGAAGGAGTCGCCTCCCACACCTGCCATCACCTGTGGAAGCAATGCCACATTACCGAACTGCAGTCTTGCCACCGCCAACTTACCGTCATCGGTAGCCATATATTTGCCAGGGAAAGAACCATAAAGCTGGTTCATCTCCTTGATCATCTTCTTAGACAAAGCCTTCTGGGTCCATCCGGCAAACTGCTGGGCGGTAACCAGGGCAGGATGTCCAGACTTCAGGAACTGGGTATAAGCACCCTCGGCATAGGTTCCGAAGACGGCACCCTGAGCCTGAATCATCTTTGCCAGTTCCTGAGGATTGGCTGGCAACTTGCCTACATTATATCCCTCATTCTTCAAGCGAACCAGGAGATTGTAGAGCGATGGAACCACTTCCATTCCCGAAGCGGTAAGTGCATTCTGACCCGGACCCTTGAAGTAGAAGATGGCGATGCGCTTGCTGCTGTTCTTCTTGTTCTTCAGATTCACATAGCCCTGCACGCTCTCCACAAAACTCTCCATTCTGTCAGGGATGCCGTAAACCTCCTGCAAGCCCTCCTTGTTGATGCGCTGTCCGAAAACCACGTATGGACGGATGGCACCATCAATCTCCGGAGTCACGATACTCTGCGACATGAAACCGCCATTCATTCCCTGCTTGTCGTTCTCCCATTCGGTGGTCAAGCGGTTGATATTAAGAGGTGAGAACAGAGGAATATTCTTCTGTTTCAGGAACTCTACGAAGTAATCGCCCAGTCTGCCGTGCGCCATATTCACTACGGCATTTGCCTGAATGCTGTCGGCATGATGGCCGGCGATAAAGCTCTGCAGCTGGTTGATGCGATACACCATGAATCCCTTCTTCTCGAAAGCCTTTTCCATATCTGGAGCCGCTCCCATAAAACCGGTGAGCAAGATGGTAGGAGCACCTTTCTTATATAAACCGTTCTTTGCCAGAAAGGCATTATATTCGCGGATGCTGTTGAAGCCCAGTTCATCACCCTTCTCATCTTTCGGGTCGAAATGAGTCAGGAGAAAGTTTGGTCGCTCATCCACACGTTCCGGTTCAGGAGCCATGAACTTCTTTCCGTCGATAAACTTACGGATGTAAGCGAGCATGCTGTGATAATTCTTCTTGCTGCCGTTCTCGATATACTGCATCAGATAATCGGCATCGAAGTTATCTACCGATACGATATTGTTGGCAGGGTTGGTAGCAGCATGAGTCAGGATCGGCACCTTGTAGGAAGCCTCTTCCAACTGCTTGCGCTGGTTCTCGTCGATTCGGAGTCCCATACCATTCACGATAATCATATCGTAATCATCCAGATGATCGAAATCATCGGTTGTAATCTCACTCAGTTTAATCATCGCATTGTCGTTGGCATGCGAAATCTGTCCCAGCGCAATAGCCTGATAGTTGAGGAAAGCGATGCGGGTAGTACCCACCCAGGCAGAGTAAGCCTTCGCCAGACCTCCCAGAACGATCACGGCCAATAAGGCCAGGAAGATGTGTTTCTTTTTAATCTTTCTGATTTTTCCTAATCCTTTTTTCATATCTATTCCTTTTTTCGGGCTGCAAAGGTAAGGCTTATTTAGAAATTGTACAATACCGAGAAATTGTGATTTTTACATTTTTTATACTTAGAATTAGGTATCAGGTTAAACACATTGATATAGTCTGTACTAATAAATAAGTAGTGTTTTCAGGTTGAAGGAGATGGAAACGTTCAATATACCGGAAAGAAGAGGGTGTGCCATAAACCAATGACACACCCTCATATTTTTACAGGCTTGGCACCTGAATCTCAGGAATCACCAGATCAGCCTCATCTTCTATCTTGTTGCTAAAGAACATACAATAATATATAGGCATATAAGTGATTCCGTTTTCTGTATAAACCTTCTGCTCATTGCTCAGCACCACAGCCTCATGAATATGATATTCCGGGGTATCCAGGAACTTATCAAGTGCACTATGCACCATATAATCCTTACCCGACTTGATTTCCACAGGCAAGACTGTCAGGTTTCTGTAATCATCTATCAGATAATCAACCTCACCTTTCTGCTTGTTATCATAATAATGAAGCACATAACCATGGGCATGAAATTCCTGAGCTATGACCGACTCATATACAGCACCCAGATTCACACTCCGCTCATCCCTCAACACAGCATTGATATTCGTACCATAAAGAATACTGGTCAATACCCCCACATCATTCATATAGAGCTTCAATAAATTCTTGCTCTCCGACTCTATCAGCGGAAAACTCGGATTACTGATAGCCTGCACCGACAAAGCTACCCCAGAATTCGTAAGATACTCAAATTCCTCAGCATAGTCTCTAAACTGCTTATGCGCCTTCAATCCTTCGATATTCTTTACGATAATACGCTTTTTCTTATTTTCCATATTCGATGGAATCATATCATATATCTTTCTGATAACAAGCTTGCGCTCATCATCATACTGTGATGCATCTATCTTATAAAGCGCATGAATATCGCGCTGAATACTGCGCACTTGAGCCATATTTCTATTTTCAAGAAACTTATTGACGGCATCAGGCATTCCTCCCACGAGCAGATAAATTTTAAACTGCTGGAGCATATAGTTATGCATCGACTCATTCAAGGCTTTCTTATCCAGAAAACTCTGTCGCATGCTCTCTATCGCCTTCTTTCCACAACCCATCGCCCACAAGAATTCCTCGAAATCAAGAGGATACATCTGTTGGATAGCGATACTGCCAATAGGTACAGAAGGGGTTTGCGACAAGGCGACACCCAGCTGGGAGCCACTTGCCACATATCGGTATTTACTATCCTCGTTGAGAAACTTAAGCATAGTCATCAGGTGAGGATAACTCTGTATTTCATCAAGAAACACCAAGGTATCATCCTTACTTCCGAGATTGTTACCTGCCATGGCACCCAACTGCAAGTAAAAGTCTTCCTTGCTCTTTACTATTTTAAAGATGCCATCTCCCTCTTGGTCTGCCTTGAGATTTATTTCTACAAAATGCTTGAAAAGTTTCTTTCCCACATATCTTATCAGATACGACTTTCCTATCTGCCTTGCACCATTGACAAGCAGAATCTTCCGAGGTTCGTGAAGGAGGAAATTCTCCAAATTATCTGCAAATTTACGTTCTAACATAAGCCTCTCATTTAAATCCGATGCAAATATACTCATTTTCAGTTAATTACACAAATTTTCAGGACTTTTTCTTTCATTTTAGCCCTCAAAAAGAGGAATTATTCCGTTAAAATAAGGGGCAAAAACAGGAATTATTCCGTCAAAATAAGGGGCAAAAAGAGGAATTATTCCGAAATATACAGCAAGAGCGTGATCACCCAATTCGGCAATCACGCTCTCTACTTATAAACATGATAACA
>JAJWAL010000178.1:0-3663 GCA_021618535.1 Segatella copri
TTTACCACAACTCCTTAGGCGACAGGTCTTTATCCTTTCTGCCCATCAGGTAGTAATCGGCAAGGAACTGGAGGTGGGCCTGCGTAATCTTCAAGCCTTCTTCCTTTACATACTGGCTTGTAAAGATGTTGGCGTCAGGAATCAGGTTGTTTTCTATCAGTTTGCAGACAATTTCGTAAGGGAATGGGAGACCATTGCCGCTGATAATGCCAAAGCTGTCGGTCTCTGCACGCTCCTGAACATAGTATGGGTTCTCTGGCGATGCGATGCAATGAGCCAGACCGAAACTGATGTTGATGCCTGTATACGGACTTCCGCTTAATATGATGCCCTTTTCATATTTCTGGGGGAATCGGATGTCCTTTGGCAACTCGAACTCAATCTCCTTGAGGAATTCCTTCAGCGTCTTCACATCTTCCAGGAAGATGAACTTGTCTCCGTATCCCTTCGCCTTGAGCAGATTGTAGTCGTGAATCGCTTTCTCATGATCCACCTTTTCATATTGCTCTGTAGCTTTCTTTCTGAACTCCTCATCCTCCCAGAGCTTGTGGGTAGGCATGTTCCTGCAAATCTTGCAGAGCCATTCGTAAGAAGTGAGCGCCAGAAGATTGTTTCTGCCGACGATGGTCATTTCCATCTGCACAGAATAAGCGAGCGGTTCGGTGAGACCCTGAGGCGAGTTTGCCATCTGCTGGAGGGTAAACTGCAGGCGCTTCTGGTTGCCTACGTTGAAATAGCAACCATAATGGAACCACGCCAGGGTGTCGCGACGGTGAATCTCATCCAACTCCTTGTTCTTCTCGATTTCCTCTTCGGTCGTTTCAGCGCTGCCCTCTATCTCAGGCATTTCGCTGAGATAAGCCAGAAGACGCTCGTTTTCCGGAGCCGTTTCATACTCTCTGTCGAGAATGTTGTAGGCAAGTTTGGCAGCCAGTTCCAGGGTTCCGAAGAGGAAAGGAACGGCTTCCTGTACGAAACTGCTCTGCTGGTAATGGTGCCAGAGCAGGAACTTGACATCAGCGATGTTGATTTCCTCAGGGTCGTAAGCCGGGTCATCTTCGTTGAGCGTACTCTTGATGAATTCGCTTTCTTTCTCATAGAAAGGAATGTAGACGCCGTAACGCTGCTTGCATTCTTCCGTAAAAGTCTTCCAGATGCCTGTGCCCGAAATCACATCTTCGAAATAACCGGCAATGCTGAGTGCCAGCTGCTTGGCGTCATCCATATTCTTGAAGTTATGGGTGTAGCACGCCTCGTCAAGAGCGTGGTATATTTCGTTGGCGAGTTCTGTATAATACAGATCTGTTTCGTCTGCTTTTTCGTATGGATGCAAAGCAATCCATTCTTGGGTGAAAATAACTTTTTTCATATATTTCAAGTTTTCTTGGTTATCTGTTTGTTGTAACTTTCATGCAAAGGTAATAAAATATTGCAGAAATCTGCAAGAAACTCGCATTTTTTTCGTATCTTTGCACCCGAATTTAGGCAATCTTAATAAATGCGTATGATTGCCGCAAGCGTTTCGGAAGGATTTTGCACCCTAATTCATGGCTGGGAGGGTGAATTCGGCCTTCCATTTTGATTATAATGAATTAAGGTTAAAAAGATTTGAAGACATTTGAAGAATTAGGCGTGAGCGAGGAGATTCGCCGTGCCATTGAAGAGCTTGGATTTGAGAATCCAATGCCAGTTCAGGAAGAAGTAATCCCATATTTGCTTGGTAATAAGAACGACGTGATTGCGTTGGCGCAGACCGGTACGGGTAAGACTGCATCTTACGGTATTCCGGTTATCCAGAAAACTGATGCCAGCAGCAAGCAGACACAGGCTATCATCCTCAGTCCTACACGTGAGCTCTGCCTCCAGATAGCAGACGATTTGAACAGTTTTGCCAAGTACATCGACGGTTTGCATATTGCCGCAGTTTATGGCGGTACCGACATAGGAAGCCAGATTCGCACCCTGAAGCATGGTGTACAGATTATCGTGGCTACTCCTGGCCGTCTGCTCGATTTGATTAATCGTGGCGTGGCTCAGTTGGAGCACGTGAACAACGTGGTGCTTGATGAGGCTGACGAGATGCTGAACATGGGCTTCTCTGAAAGCATCAATTCCATCTTTGAGAACGTGCCTGAGGATAGAAACACCCTGCTTTTCTCGGCTACCATGAGCAAGGACATCGAGAAGATTGCCCTCAACTACCTGCACGACCACAAGGAAATCGTAGTGGGTTCGCGTAACGAGGGTGCTGAGCATGTAAACCACATCTACTATCTGGTAAATGCCAAGGACAAGTATCTCGCCCTGAAGCGCGTAGTGGATTTCTATCCACGCATCTTTGCGATTATCTTCTGCCGCACCAAGCTGGAGACTCAGGATATTGCGGATAAGCTCATCAAGGATGGTTATAATGCTGAGGCGCTGCACGGCGACTTGAGCCAGCAGCAGCGTGACCTCACCATGCAGAAGTTCCGTAACCATACCGTTCAGTTCCTGGTGGCTACCGATGTGGCTGCCCGTGGCTTGGACGTAGATGATCTGACTCACGTCATCAACTATGGTTTGCCTGATGATGTGGCAAGTTACACCCACCGAAGCGGCCGTACCGGTCGTGCCGGAAAGAAGGGAACATCCATCTCTATCATCCATATCAGAGAGAAGTTCAAGGTTCGCCAGATAGAGAAGCAGATTGGCAAGGAGTTCGTGGATGGCGTATTGCCAACCCCAGAGGAAATCTGCAAGAAGCAACTCTTCAAGACCATGGACGACATCATGAAGACGGATGTGGATGAGGATCAGATAGAACCATACATGGCTGAAATCAACCGCCAGTTTGAGTACATCGACAAGGAGGACATCATCAAGAAGATGGTAACCATCACCTTCGGTAAGTTCCTTGATTACTATAAGAATGCTCCTGAGATTGTGAAGCCAGAAACAGGCAAAGGTTCCCGTGGCGGCGAAGGCCGTGGAAGTCGTGGCGAAGGCCGTGGCAAGGTTTCCAATGGCCGCAGAAAGCATGAGACTGAGGCTGGTTTCAAGAGACTGTTCATCAATCTGGGTAAAGCCGATGGTTTCTATCCGGGCGAAATCATGCAGTATCTGAACAAGCACGTGAAGGGTCGTCAGGAGGTTGGTCACATCGACCTGCTGAGTAAGTTTGCCTACATCGAGGTGCCAGAGGAGGATGCTAAGCGCGTGATGAAGGCTTTGAACGGAACAGAGTATAAGGGCAGAACCGTAAGATGTAACGATGCTGATGAGGAAGGTCATGGCAGAGCAGCCCGTGGCGGTCGCAGTTCAGAGGGTAGAGGCGGCCGTTCTTCTGAAAGAGGAGGTCGCAACTCGGAAGGTCGTGGTCGCAGAGGTTCTTCTGATGATGCAAGAGACTCTCGTGATTCTCGTGGAAAGGGAGGACGTGGAAGCCGTGGTGAATCTCGTGGCGGCAGAAAGTCTCGCTCTCAGGAGGATACAGGCGATTGGCGTCAGTTCTTCCAGAACAACGACAACGTGAAGTTCAAGGGTGAGGAGCCAAACTTCGAGGAAGAAGGCTGGGCTCGCCGCAGACCTAAGAAGAAATAATTTAGGCAGCGATTTATAATAAGATGAAAGCCTGCATCGAATGGGATGATTCTCCCAGTTTGATGCAGGCTTTTGCTATTT
>JAJWAL010000179.1:0-3607 GCA_021618535.1 Segatella copri
AGGTCTTCCCAATAATGAGGATAGGATTTGCTCACTACCTCAGGATTGTTGATTTCTATCTGAGGGAACTTGAAGGCAAGAGGGGCGAAGGCAAGTGCCATGCGATGGTCCTCGTAGGTGTCGATAGGCTCGAAACTAGGCTCGCAGGTCTCGCCATCCCAAATCAGCGTGTTATCGTTCTCGTCATAAATCACGTAACCCACCTTCTTCAGCTCCTTCTTCAATGCCTCGATGCGGTCGGTCTCCTTGATTTTGAGACTGGCAAGACCGGTGAACTTAAACTTTACGCCCAGGGCACAGCAGGCTACAACGATGGTCTGTGCCAGGTCTGGAGAACCGCTGAAATCGTAGTCGAAACGGGGCAAGAGACAGCGCTGGACTTTCAACTTGACAGGAGAAAGAACATCACGGTTCTCAAATTCTGATTTCACGCCCAACAGACTGAAGATGTATTTCACAACAGAATCGCCCTGTTTGGAACTGTCGAACAGACCTTCGAGTCTTACCTCAGAATCAGGGTTTCCGTTCAGCGCCATCATTTCATACCAGTAAGAAGAAGCGCTCCAGTCATTCTCGATGGTGTAGTCGGCTACGCAGCTGTAAGGTTGTGGCTTTACGGTGATGGTATCCACATCGGTCCATTCGGCGCTGGCTCCGAAGTTCTGCATCGTCCACAGCGTGAGGTCGATGTAAGGACGTGATGCTATCTCGCCCGTCAGTTTCAGTTCCAGACCGTTTTTCAGGATAGGACCAATCATCAGCAGTGCCGAGATATACTGCGAACTGATGTTTCCCACCACTTCGAGATGTCCGCCTTCCAGTGGCTTACCTACGATGTGGAGTGGAGGATAGCCCTCTTTCTTTTCATACTGTATATCAGCTCCGAGGTAGCGCAGGGCATCTACCAGGATAGCAATAGGGCGGTTCTGCATGCGCTCGGTACCTGTGATGGTATGCTCGCCCGGTGTAGCAGAAAGATAGGCGGTCATAAAGCGCATGGCAGTACCGGCAGCCTTGATGTTGATGACATCAGGCATATCGCGCAGTGCCGCAATGATGACTTCTGTATCATCGCAATCGCTCAGGTTGCGGGGCTGCAACTTGCATCCCGCCATGGCATTGATTACCAATGCACGGTTGCTGATACTCTTGGAAGCTGGCAAGTTGATACTTGCATTGAGTTGGCGTGGAGCCTTGATTGTATATTTCATTTTCTTCTTGTTTCTATTTCTTTTAATACTCTTTTTTCTTATTTTGCTATTTCTCAGCCTTCAGTATCCGGATGTCCTTGATGCTGACAGCCTTCTCTTTGGCATATCGGATTGGGAGGTCATCTTCTGTTTCCGGCATCTCATCCCATGCTCGGGTTCTCGGACGAATCTTCTTCGGACCTGGTATCAGGGGCGAGTAATACAGAACCTGGCGGATGCGGTTTGCCTGTTCTGGGGTGAATCGCATGCTGTAACAGATGCTGTAGTCCATCATATTGTCTGACTGCCATTCCCCATCTTTGCTGTTGGTGCGTTTGGCAAGCTCTTTCATGCTGAGCGTGGTATCCTTCTTGATGGCTTGTGCCTTGCTGACATATTCTGTCAGCCATTTGCCGTATGCTATTCGGTTGTAGCTTGGTGTATCATCGCAATAGTCTGAGTCGTCATCATCATCGGCAGCCTCTGATTTGTCTTTCACTGTCTTTTCTGAGAAACTGTGGAAGAGCCCCAGATAATGCCCCAGTTCGTGGGCCAGCGTAGCATTCGGGTCGGCTGTATTGTAGGTATATCCCTTATGATTCTTATCTGTAGTATATCGGGTTCCTTCATTCTCCCTTCCCACATAGATTGAATTGAGCGAAACGCAATATGGAAATTTGCCCGGTTTGCTCAGTGGATAGTTCTTGCCATTGCTCAAACCATCTATCTGTGGATAGCCGCCTACCTGATAAGGCAGATGACTGATGCCCAGCGTGGTGCTGTTTTTATCGGTCTTCTTGAAGGCATATACCATCACATTGATGTAGTTGTTCTGGTCCCAGCAGTACTGTACATACTTCTTGTCCTTCATGAAACTCTCGCAGTCGAACTCTGATTCTGAAACCTTGATATATTCTACACCCGGTGTACTGAGTCTCTTGCCGCTCTCATTCTTCTCAGCCAGTTCGAACTGGATATGCAGGTTCTCGCTCGGGATGGTATCCATCTGATAGTTGTATACATCGCCCTGGTAAAGTTCGTTCACGTTGGAGAGAATCTCCTTGAGGCGGGTATATTCGATGTATTGCGTGGTGTTACTGTAGAAGACATGGAAGATGACAGGCAGATGATAGACATAATCATCGCCTGTAATGATATCTGTGTCACGGTCTTGCCCGTTGGATCTGATAGGGTCGCCGATAGAGCCTTCGGTATCCTTGCATGATGCAAAGCTGAGGACGGTGAGGGCGATCATGAAATAAAGAATTTTTCTCATGCGCGTACCTTATATTATATATTTTCGTGCAAAAATACAAAAATAAAAGAAGATAGGCGAGAAATATCCTGAAAAAGTTTCTCAAAATGCCAAAAAACTTGTGCTTCCATCTTCTTGATGTATATCAATTCAGTTACATTTTGTAAACTTGACTCCATGAAAATGGCGTTTTGTAAGGTATGTCTTCGTGCAATATGCGAAATTTTAGGCCATGAAATTGCAAATTGTAAGCTTGTGTGCGTTCAAAATCGAAAAGTATTACTTGCTCAAAAAATAAGATAAAATAGCGTTAAGGAATTATGAACTTTTCGGAAATCGTTGTATCTTTGCACCAGAAAAAGAAACAATGACAATAAAAATAACATCCTAAAAATAAACGATATGAAACGAATGATATTATTCTCATTGATGGCTTTGATGACCATAGCAGCTTTCGGTCGTAAGCACGTAGAGAATGCAACAGTTGTAGCTGACACTATTTTCTATGCAGAAAATATGAGTAATGTAACCAGTGCAGATCAGGCTAGTTATTACAGACTGCTGATGACTACTGGTTCAGGCCTTAACAAGAAGGACGTTTTCCAGGACTTCTACATGAATGGTAATCTCCGTGCTGAAGGTGGTTATAGTTTTATCGACCTCGGCAACGATCGCAATACTATCTTTAATGGTGAGGTTACTACCTATTATAAGAATGGTAAGGAGAAGTGGCATGGCAAGTATGTTAATGGCAAGCGCGAAGGCTACTTCACACTCCAGCTCCGTGAAGGCGGTGTAGCTGTCGTTCAGTTCAAGAATGGCAAGTCAATTCACGATTACTTCATGGTAACTTACAAGGACGGTACTTCTGAGAAGAGAAATCTCTCTGAGTTGAAGCAGTTCATGTAATCAGAAATAAGCAACTATGTAGTTTTGTTACTTCATTGAATTAGAAAAAAATCTCTCTTATATAAATTAAAATTTTATGTTGATATGACCAATATGGGGATGGCTTCCGTGAGGAAGGTGCATCCCCTTTTTTTGTTGGGGGTGTGCCATAAGTCTGGACAATAGTTGGTGCATAACAGTTGGGCAACGCATGCACAACAGCTGTTGTGCATGCGCATATCAGCTGTTATGCAAGCGCACAACAGCTGTTGTG
>JAJWAL010000180.1:0-3591 GCA_021618535.1 Segatella copri
AGTCTCAATATATAGAGGGTTACCTCTTCTGAGATTTTATCCGGACACTAGTGTAGAGCATTATAAAAAACAAAGGCATCGGAAAGCGAAAACTTCCCGATGCCTTGGATTCTTATTCTTAAGCCGTTTAGATATATTTCATGAGAATATCCCAAACTGCAATGATGTGGCAGATGCTACCAGCCAAAACGAAGAAATGGAACACGGAATGCATGTATTTCTTCTTGTTGATGCTGTAGAATACGGCACCCGTAATGTAGCAGACTCCTTCAGCAATAATCCACCAGACCGTAGCGGCGGATACGGAATCAATCAAAGGTTTGAAGGCAACCAGCACCGACAATCCCATACCCACAAAGCAGATGGTCTCCAGGTTGCTGTGATCCTTGAGTCTGGCAAAACTCATGATGGTTCCGGCAATGGCGCAAGCCCAGATAAAGATAAAGAGGCTCCATCCCCAATATCCCTGGTCGCGCATCGCAATGAGCGTGATTGGCGAGTAAGAACCGGCAATATGCCAGTAGATGGCGGCGTGGTCCCATTTGCGCAGTCGCTCCTTCCATTTACTCCAGGCAGAAACGGCATGATAAACCGTTGAGGCGATGTAAGACATCAGCATACCGAACAGATAGAGGATAACTCCCGCCGTAGCCCATCCGTTATGCATCGTAAAACACCAATATAAGAAGATGGCTCCCACGACAACGCCCATCAGGATACCTCCTGCATGCGACCATGAGTTCCAAAGTTCTTCTTTATGACTGAAATGTATCTTTAGTTTCATATCTCTGTATATCTTTTAGTTACACATTCTGTTGTATCTGGGAAATAGGGCATTCAAGTCACTATTCCTCAATCTTTATCAGCTATAACATTGCAAAGATACTAAGAATTTCTCAAAGTGGACTATCTTTTAGGAATTCTTTCGAATTCGGGAGTGTTTTCTTTGCTTTATTTGCTTATTGTTTGTCCTTTTCTGCTTTCTCTGGAAAATAAATCAAAAAAGTATTGGGGCGTATTGGATTTTTTTATATATTTGCGATGTGATAATGAGAAATCATGTCTAACAAAATTGAAACTATAAACGCAACTAATAATTTATCAAGGTAATATGAAATTAAAATCAATTGCACTTATATTGATGACGGTCGCACTTCCGGCGATGGCAGAAAAAGTATCTGTAAATACAAAGGGTATGTCGCTCATTCTCGATGTTGAGAATGGTAAGCCTGCCCAATATCTCTATTTCGGTACTAAGTTGAATTCTAACGATTTGCAGAATCTGAAGGTCGCTACTGATGGGCGTATGGATGCTTATCCAGCCTACGGACTGAATACTCCAGCTGAAGCGGCACTTGCCATGCGCCATAGTGATGGCAATCTTTCAACAGCACTCGTGGCTACGGGCTGTGATGTGAAGAACGAAGGAAATGCTTCTGTTACGACCGTTCATCTGAAAGATCCTGTATATAATATAAAGGTAGATCTGAAGTATCGTGCATACAATGATGTTGATATGATTGAGGCATGGACCGAGATTCTGAATGGTGAAAAGGGTACTGTAACCCTGACTACCTTCGCATCGGCTATGCTTCCTATCCGCCGTGGAGATGTCTGGATGAGTCATCTTTCAGGTACTTGGGCAGCAGAGGGACAGCTGAGCCATGAAAAACTGCAGCCAGGCGAATTTGTAATCCGAAACAATGATGGTACCCGCAATTCGCATACCGATCATGCTGAAGTCATGTTCTCGCTCGATGGTAAAGGACAGGAAAATGCGGGTAATGTTATTGGTGCAGCCTTGGTTTATAGCGGTAACTATAAGCTGAAGACGGTTACCGATGATACCGAATATCATTATTTCTTTGCCGGTATTAATGAACAGAACTCTGAATATCATCTTAAGAAAGGTGAGACTTTCAAAACTCCTGCACTCGCTTTGACCTATTCAACACAGGGCTTGAGCGGTGCAAGTAGAAACTTCCATAAATGGGGACGCAAATATATCTTGGCACATGGAGATAAGGAACGTGATATCTTGCTCAACTCTTGGGAAGGTGTTTATTTCGACATCAACCAGAAGGGAATGGACCAGATGATGGCTGATATCCATAGTATGGGTGGTGAACTCTTCGTGATGGATGATGGATGGTTCGGAACCAAATATCCTCGTGTTACTGATAACTGTGCACTCGGCGACTGGGTGGTTGATACCAAGAAACTTCCTAATGGCATCGAAGGTTTGCTGAGCGATGCCAGGAAAAACCAGGTAAAGTTTGGTATCTGGATCGAACCGGAAATGACCAATACTACCAGTATGCTCTATGAGAAGCATCCTGATTGGGTTATCAAGGCTCCTAAGCGAGATGCTGTTCTGGGACGTGGCGGTACTCAGTTGGTGCTCGATCTCTCTAATCCAAAAGTGCAAGACTTTGTTTTCGGTGTAGTAGACAATTTACTTACTAAATATCCAGATATAGCCTACATTAAGTGGGACGCCAATATGGCCATTATGAATCATGGCAGCCAATACTTGTCTGCAGCCGATCAGAGTCATCTCTACATTGCTTATCATCAGGGATTTGCGAAGGTTATCGACCGTATTCGTATTAAGTATAAGGATGTGGTGATTCAGTGTTGTGCAAGTGGTGGTGGTCGTGCCAACTGGGGCATGCTCCGTGGTTTTGATGAGTTTTGGGTAAGTGATAATACGGATGCTATGCAGCGTATTTATATGCAGTATGGAACCAGTTATTTCTTCCCAGCCATCGCCATGGCGAGTCATATCTCTGCTGTGCCAAACCATACCGTATTCCGCACTACTTCTTTGAAGTATCGTATTGATGTTGCAATGAGCGGACGCCTTGGAATGGAAATCCAGCCAAAGAATATGACTGATGAGGAGAAGGCTCTCTGCCGAAAGGCTATCTCTGAATACAAGGAGATCCGTCCTGTTGTTCAGTTTGGCGACCTTTATCGTTTGGTTTCTCCGTACGATAATCAGGGCTTGTCTTCTATTATGTATGTTAGTGAAGCAAAAGACAAGGCTGTCTTCTATTGGTGGAAATTGGCAAACTTCTATAATGTTCATTTGCCAAGAGTTAAGATGGCTGGTTTGGTTGAGAATAAGATGTATAAGGTAAAAGAACTTGATGTAATTGATAACAGGCCTCTTGATTGTGAGGGAAAATCTTACTCTGGTAAGTATCTTATGGAACATGGCTTGGAAATGCCGTATGTTCATGAGGTTGACTGGGGGAAGAAGAACGACTGGTCCTCTCGTGTTCTCTATTTAGAGGCAGAGTAGTTTTCTGGTACCAAAATATATGCATATATGTATGAATGTGCGCCCGCACGCAGATATGAGCGCGTGTATGTATATAATAAAGTGTTTGGTACACAAATAAGCGCAAAACAAGATGAAAGTGTTAAAATACTGTTAATAAACAAACTTTTTTCGAGAAATATTTGGTGGAATGGAAAATTGTTCGTACTTTTGCACTCGCTTTTGAGAAATACAACATCTCAAGCAAATGAAGAAAGAGTTCTTTGAAAGATTTTACATAAACAGACAAGTAGTACAAGAAGCGG
>JAJWAL010000181.1:0-3590 GCA_021618535.1 Segatella copri
ATGGCAGCGGTAGAGGTCTTCCAGAAGTGCTCGTCAGGGTCTACTGATACCTGATAAATCTCCAGTCCGGCAGCATGATACTTGTTGTAGAGTTCACGCAACATCATGATGCGCTTGGTGCTCTCTTTGCTGGCGAAGAGATGGAAGTCGAGCAGTACCACCTTGCCCTTGAGGTCGGAGAGACGGCGTACCTGTCCCTTGTTGTCCTGAAGTGCAAGTTCGATGCATCCGTTTACGCTCACCTTGCTGGCCTCAATCTGCTGCTGTGCCATCTGGTTCTCGATGATGCGGATGTCCTTCATTCCCTCGATGGCGATATTGTGGAGGTTCTTGCCACGCTCAGCGCCAGGATAGTAGGTATCCCAACTGGTTGCTACGGCAGCAAATACCTTCACGTCGTCTTTGTTGTTGCGAGGGTTGAAGATAAGTGTATTCACATTGCCCAACTGTACCGTTTGGAAGAGCGCATAGTAAGCGTATGCCTTCATTGGCTCCTTGAAGATGTAGTTGGTCTTGATGTCCTGTTTGTAAGCCTGGAGCATGCGGCCTACGATGGATTCGATAGAATCGTTGCCGATGTTAGGATCTTTCACGAGCCCGTTGATATTGCTCTGGAGAGTCATCTGCTTAAGAGACAACTCCTTGATCTTGTTGCAGTTTTCAGAACCTTCCACTTCGTATTTGAAGCTCATCTGCGGATAAGCCGCCTTTACCTTGACGGTTTCTGTAGAATCGATGGAAAGATTGATGGTTTGGTTGGCGATGCGTAAGCGGTAGAACTCTGGGGTAACAGAGTCCATGGCAGCCTCGTCGAAGGCAAATGCACCATCCTCGCCCAGTTTCACAGAGTCGATTTTCACAGGACCGTTCAGGCTGATGTTCTCCAGATAGAGCATAGAGTCCTGAGCCTCTGTGATATTGCCATTGATGTGGAATTTCTTGTTGTTACAAGAAGTTAAAGCCAGTGCAGCTACCATAATCGCTGCCACTGAAAAGAGTCTAGTTATCTTCATGAATTTTATTATTTTGCAAAATTATCGAGTGCAAAGATAGTAATAAAATTGCGAATAATGCACCTTCTATAGATAAATTATTTAAAAAAGTGGAAAATAATTGCTGATTTATTTGTTTATTAATAATTAAAGAGGTATCTTTGCAGCGTTTTAGATATTTTAGATGTTAGACAAAACAATAAGTTTTTTAATTTAGATGAACGTAATTACAAAAAGTGTTCAGTTGCCTGATGGAAGAACCATCACAATTGAGACCGGAAAAGTTGCAAAACAGGCTGATGGTGCTGCGGTTCTCCGCATGGGTAACACAGTGCTTCTCGCAACTGTTTGTGCAGCAAAGGATGCAGTTCCGGGTACAGATTTTATGCCTTTGCAAGTAGATTATCGTGAGCAGTATAGTGCTGCAGGTCGTTTCCCAGGTGGTTTCACCAAGCGCGAAGGCAAAGCCAGCGATGAGGAAATCCTTACCTCTCGCCTCGTGGACCGTGCTTTGCGTCCACTTTTCCCTTCTAACTACCATGCAGAAGTTTACGTACAGGTAATGTTGCTCTCAGCCGATGGTGTTGACCAGCCAGATGCCCTCGCAGGTTTCGCTGCTTCAGCTGCCATGGCTTGTTCAGATATTCCTTTCGAGTACTATATCTCTGAGGTTCGTGTAGCTCGTATCAATGGTGAGTATGTTGTAAACCCTACATTCCAGCAGATGGAAGAGGCAGACATGGATATCATGGTTGGTGCTACCAAGGACAATATCATGATGGTAGAAGGTGAAATGAAGGAAGTTTCTGAGCAGGATCTCATTGGTGCCCTCAAGGTGGCTGCCGAGGCTATCAAGCCTATGTGCGAACTCCAGTATGAGTTGGCTAAGGAGAAGGGTACTGACGTGAAGCGTGAGTATGACCACGAGATCAACGATGAGGAACTCCGTGAACAGATTAAGTCTGAGCTTTACAAGCCAGCTTATGATATCAACCACCAGGCTTTGGAGAAGCATGCACGTCAGGATGCTTTCGACAAGGTTTTGGCTGATTTCCTCGAGAAGTATGACGCTGCTCATACCGATCTTTCTGAGGAAGACTTGGAGGAGAAGCACGCTGAGGCTACCCGTTACTATGATGACGTAATGCGCGATGCTATGCGCCGTTGCATCCTCGATGAGGGCTTGCGTCTTGATGGTCGTGCTACTACAGAAATCCGTCCTATCTGGTGCGAGGTATCTCCACTCCCAATGCCTCACGGAAGCGCTATCTTCCAGCGTGGTGAGACTATGTCTCTCTCTACATGTACGCTCGGTACCAAGATGGACGAGAAGCTTATCGACGGTGTGCTCGAGAAGAGCTACCAGCGCTTCCTCCTTCACTATAACTTCCCTCCATTCTCAACAGGTGAGGCTAAGGCTCAGCGCGGTGTAGGCCGTCGTGAGATTGGTCACGGTCACTTGGCATGGCGTGGTTTGAAGGGTCAGATTCCTACAGACTTCCCTTACACAGTACGTTTGGTAAGCCAGATCTTGGAGTCTAACGGTTCTTCTTCTATGGCTACTGTTTGTGCCGGTACTCTCGCCCTGATGGATGCAGGTGTTCCTATGAAGAAGCCAGTTTCTGGAATCGCTATGGGTCTTATCAAGAACCCAGGTGAGGACAAGTACGCTATCCTCAGTGATATCCTCGGTGATGAGGACCACTTGGGTGATATGGACTTCAAGACCACTGGTACCCGCGATGGCTTGACTGCTACACAGATGGATATCAAGTGTGATGGTTTGAGCTTCGAGATTCTTGAGGAGGCTTTGATGCAGGCTAAGGCTGGTCGTGAGCACATCCTCAACTGCATGATGGAGACAATCTCTGAGCCACGTGCTGAGATGAAACCACAGGTTCCACGTATCGTAGCATTCGATATCCCTAAGGAGTTCATCGGTGCTGTTATCGGCCCTGGTGGTAAGATTATCCAGCAGATGCAGGAGGATACTGGTGCGACAATCACTATCGAGGAGACTGATGGTAAGGGTCACGTCCAGGTATCTGCTCCTAACAAGGATTCTATCGATGCAGCTTTGGCTAAGATTAAGGCAATCGTAGCTGTTCCTGAGGTTGGTGAGGTTTACGAGGGTACTGTTCGCTCTATCATGCCTTACGGTTGCTTCGTAGAGATTCTCCCTGGTAAGGATGGTTTGCTCCACATCTCTGAGATTGATTGGAAGCGTCTTGAGACAGTTGAAGAGGCTGGCATCAAGGAAGGCGACAAGATCAAGGTGAAGTTGATGGAGATTGATCCTAAGACTGGCAAGTACAAACTTTCTCATCGTGTATTGATGGAGAAGCCAGAGGGTTATGTAGAGCGTGAGCGTCGTCCACGTCCTGAGCGCGGTGAGCGTCGCGGTCGTCGTGATGATCGTCATGAAGGTCGTGGTGAGCGTCCAGCTCGTCAGCCACGTCGTTACGAGCATCGTAATGATGAGCAGGCTCCTAAGGAGTTCAACGACTCTTTGGATCACAACAATGATGTAGAATAATCTGCGTATTAGACACATTATTATATATAAAGGCACATTCCGCATAGGAATGTGCCTTTTTT
>JAJWAL010000047.1:0-20941 GCA_021618535.1 Segatella copri
GAATTATTCCAGCAAGATACGCATCAACACGTTTCCCGGGAAAGCCACTTGCCATGTTAGATGGCAAACCAGTGATACAGCATGTTTATGAGAAAGTAGCAACTTGTCTAGAAGCAGCCTATGTTGCAACAGACGATGAGCGAATTTTCAATGCTGTAGAAGCATTTGGCGGTAAAGCTGTTATGACGCGCAAGGATCATAAGAGCGGTACTGACCGCATAGAAGAAGCTATCGAAAAAATTGGTGGAGACTGGGATGTCATTGTCAATGTTCAAGGAGATGAACCTTTTGTTGACAAGAGTCAACTGGAAACCATCTGCCAGTGTTTTGATGACCCAACAACCCAAATTGCCACTTTAGGAAAAGCTTTTACCAGTATGGAAGCTGTAAAAAATCCTAATAGTCCAAAGATTGTTGTAGACAATCAAGGCTTTGCTATGTATTTCTCTCGCAGCATCATTCCATACGTAAGAGGAAAGGAAGAGGAAGAATGGCTCAAGAGTTTTCCTTATCTGAAACATTTGGGCATCTATGCTTACCGCAAAGAAGTTTTAAAAGAAGTAACCAAACTGCCACAAAGCTCACTAGAAATAGCAGAGAGCCTGGAACAACTTCGATGGTTGCAGAATGGCTACAAGATAAAAGTTGGTACTACAGATGTAGAAACTGTAGGCATCGACACGCCAGAAGATTTGCAGCGGGCAGAAGACTTTTTGAAAAACAGAAAGTAATAAGAAACATCATATACTTTTAAAGTATCGCAGAATGAACAAAATTGAAAATATCGTCAAAAAATATATTATTCACCATGGTATGTTCAAGTGGCAAACACCATATATCGTTGCCTTGTCCGGAGGTGCCGATAGCGTTGCCCTATTGCTTATCTTGAAAAATATAGGACTGAATATTTCTGCTGCGCACTGTAACTTTCACCTTCGCGGCGAAGAGAGTGACAGAGACGAGCAATTTTGTGTAAATCTGTGCCAACAACAGGGAATCAGTTTGTCTCGAATCCATTTTGATACTTATGCTTATGCCCATTTGCACAAGGTTAGTATCGAAATGGCTGCACGCAACTTACGCTACAGCTATTTTGCCCAATTAGTAAAAGACTTGCATGCAGGAGGCATTTGTGTGGCCCATCATCGCGATGACAATGTAGAAACTTTACTTCTGAATCTGTTAAGAGGATCTGGAGTAGACGGATTAGCAGGCATCGCCCCCAAAAACGGAAATATTCTGCGCCCTCTTCTCTGCATCAGCCGACAGGATATATTGCAATACCTAAAAGAAAAAAAGCAAGATTTTGTCACAGATTCAACAAATTTGGAAGACGATGCTTTAAGAAATAAAATTCGCCATCATGTAGTACCTCTTTTAGAAAGTATCAACCCGGCAGCAAGTGAAAATATCGCTCTCACTGCCAAATACATACGCCAAGCGAAAAGTATACTTGAGAGCATGGATAGCATCAGTACAACCGACTCTTATAGGAAAGTTATATATATACCTAAAGTATCTGTCATGAATGCTCCAAGTCCGGAATTCATACTCCATAAAGAATTAGGCAGATATGGTTTTCATGGCAATGTCATTGATGACATCTGTGAAAGCCTCTTCAGTCAGGATCGTGGTGTCGGTAAAATTTGGAAAAACGAAGACTATATGATAGTCATCGACAGAGAACAGCTGTTGATCTCTAACATAAAAGACTTGAATAACATTCTGGAGCAAAGAGCGTTCCGACTGCCAGAAGAAGGCATTTTCAACATGGACGAAGGAACCCAAATCAAGATAAGAATCTTCTCGCATATGGGTGACTTCATGCCAAGCAAAGAATCGCAATGTATCACTTTGGATGCTGAAAAAGTCAGTTTTCCCCTCACCTACCGACTGGTAAAAGAAGGCGACAGATTTCAACCTTTCGGCATGAAGGGTAGCAAACTGTTGAGTGACTACATGACCGATAGGAAATTTGACTATATACAAAAGAAGACACAGCATGTATTAACTGATAGTAAAGGTGAAATCATCTGGCTTATCGGCGAACGTACGTCTGAAAAAACAAAGATTACCGAAACCACCAAGAAAATATTGGAGGTCATCATCAAATGAAAAAGAAAATATTATATATCACAAGTTTAGTTCTCATTCTGCTGGCTGCCGCCAGCACATGGAGCTATTATTGTCTGAACCCATCCAGTGATAGAGTGAACAAGGCAAAAGCAAACATAAAAGTATACAGTCACTACGAATTAATTCAAAATGGAAAAACAATACTCCGGTTCGACGAAGACACTACGACACTGGCTGCCAACTTTATGAATCGTTGGGCGTTGATTCCTTCATGTGAAGGAAGACTTGCCGCCTGCTACAACAACAGCATCAGCCGGAATCACTATCTTGGCAAAGATGCGGATAGCATCTTTAAAGAGAAAGTTGATTCTTTAGACAGTTTGTATAGAGACTCCAAATGGAAAGTTGGAGAACTGAACTATTATATTCATTCTCATTCTGTCCTGGATGTAGGCTACAACTCTATTTGCGCTTATACCCAACACGAACTGGAACTACGCGATTCTGCCAAAAAACTGATTGATTCCCTGAAACATGTACAGAAAAAGGGACATTTCAAGTTGAAACGCTCCATTTCATATCAAGCCTATTATAGAGACGAGAACGGAAAATGGAAGAGTCAGGCATGCAAACTCATCAAAGCAATGAATGGAGAAACTGCACAAGGAAGCCACACATTCCAACTTTCCTCAGAAACAACTCCTGAAGGAGTTAAAGCTATTTCACCTCAACTTGCAGTATCTTTAGCAACAGCTCATGGAGTCACACTTCGACGCTCTATTGATTATACCCTCTTACCTGATTCTCTAGGATATTATCGGGGTACAACCGACAGTATCTATCGACCAAACGGTCATGGATGCTGGCAAGGATACGATGGAACCTATTATGAAGGTTACTGGAAAAACGGGAAACGTGAAGGATTCGGATTCAGCATTGCTCCCAAGAAGCCATTACGAATAGGCGAATGGAAAAATGACCGCTATAAAGGCGAAAGACTCGTATATACATCGGAACGTATTTATGGCATTGATCTGAGCAAATACCAGCATGGAAAAGGCAGAAAAAAATATGCTATCAACTGGAACCGTTTACGCATTACACATCTTGGACGTCTCAGCAAAAAGACAGTGTCAGGAACAGTAAACTTCCCTATTCGCTTCATCTATATCAAGAGTACAGAAGGTAAATCGATGTTAAATCCATATTATAGAAAAGATTATCGTGATGCAAAAGCACATGGTTACAAGGTTGGAACCTATCACTTCTTTACCACCATAACACCTGCTGCCGAACAGGCACGACACTTTCTGAAACACAGTATCATTAGGAAAGGCGATTTTCCTCCAGTTCTTGATATTGAACCGCTTCCTAGTCAAATCAAGAAAATGGGAGGGGCTAGAGTATTGTTTGCACGCATTAGAACTTGGCTTAGAATTGTAGAAAGAGCAACTGTTGTTAAGCCTATTCTTTACATCAACCAAACTTTCGTAAATCGCTATCTGCCACAGGCTCCCGATCTGAAACATAACTACCAGGTTTGGATTGCACGATATGGAGAGTATAAACCAGACATCCGATTGGTATATTGGCAACTCTGCCCCGACGGAAGAGTAGCAGGAATACATGGAGAGGTAGACATCAACGTGTTTAACGGATACGATGACGCTTTTCAAAGTTTTGTTAAGAACAAGACGGTAAAATAACCTTTAAATGAATAAGTTAGGTTAATTACGTTAAAGTAAGTTACAAATCTAGTTGCGTATCAATATTTTTATTATCTTTGCGTCAATTGTGCAATGTGTAACTAAGAGGAAAAGATAATGAGACAGCTTAAGATACAAAAGAGTATAACCAATCGTAACAGCGAGGCTCTCGACAAATATCTTGTAGAGATAGGTAGAGCCCCTATGGTTTCTATTGATGAAGAAATAGAATTGGCTCAAGCTATCCGCAAGGGAGGTAGAGCTGGCGAAAGAGCAAAAAATAAGTTGATTGAAGCCAACTTACGTTTTGTGGTGTCGGTAGCAAAACAATATCAGCACCAGGGACTCACCTTGACAGACTTGATTGACGAAGGAAACATCGGACTCATCAAAGCTGCAGAACGCTTCGATGAAACACGAGGGTTCAAATTTATCTCATACGCCGTCTGGTGGATTCGTCAGAGTATTTTACAGGCAATAGCAGAGCAAAGTCGAATCGTTCGACTCCCCCTAAACCAGGTAGGATCACTCAATAAGGTAAACCAGGAAATTAATAAGTTTGAGCAGGAAAACCAACGCCGTCCAAGCGTTGAAGAACTTGCTGCCAGAACGGGTGTTGACGAGGACAAGATTTCTCAGAGCATGGCTGCCAGTGGTCATCATGTAAGCATCGATGCTCCATTCAGTGATGACGATGACAACTCTATGGCAGATGTAATGGCAAGCGGAGACGATGCCAGAACAGACAAGCAGGTTGACCATGAAAGTATGGCACAAGACCTAAGACAGGTTTTAAAAGTTTGCCTCAAGGATCGCGAACTGAAAATTATCTGCGCATGCTACGGAATCGGGGAAACCGAAAAGGGGCTCGAGGAAATTGGTGATAAAATGGGGCTGACCCGTGAGCGAGTTCGCCAAATAAGAGAAAAAAGCATCACCAAACTGAGAGAATCCGGGAAGATAGGAATCCTTATGAAATATCTTGGTTAGGAAAGCTGCTGTCCAAAATATTTAGCACAGTTCTTCTGCCAAGTAACATCTTAACTCATAATAAATGAAGAAATATCAAACACACATCATTTTGACGATTATCTTCTGCATGATGGCTTTTGCAGCACATGCAAGAAGAATGTCACCGAGAGACGCCTTTAGTGACTCGGTGATGTGTTTGGTATTTAAATATTCACAATCTGTTGACACAACAGGTAGAGCTGAGCACAAGAGTTATGCCTACACTAAATTTCAAATCAAAACAAACAAACGTAATGCAACACTCATGCTAGTACCGACAATGTATGCAGTGGCTCATGGCGGTGGCAGAAGATTCATCAGCGAGTATTATAACCAAATGACGCTAGACGCAAATGGCAGACCAGTTGCCAAGCGTTTGCTGAACATAAGCACCATTCCGCATAGAAGCAACACATTGTCATCAGTTTTGAAATACATGACTCCAACGGTATATGGAGAAACACTTTTCGAAACTAATATTCTTTCTCCTTTCCACTATAAGAATCGCAGATATTATAAATATGCCGTCACCCAATTACCATTCGGCAAAGCACAAATCTACGTATATCCACGTCTCAAAAACACCCAAGTTATTGAAGCACGTGCCATTGTTGATTCCCAAAGCGGAAAGATAAGCATGGTAGACTTTGAGGGCGAATATGATATGACCCGTTTCTATATCTCGATCATTATGGGTAAAGACGGATTTGGTTCACTTTCTCCTGCAAGGTGCAGCATGAGAGCCAACTTCAGTTTTATGGGTAACAAGATAACGGGCATGTATACAACTGTATACGGACTGCCGAAAATATTAAGTGATTCACTCAATAATGTTGCCGACACAGCATTAATGGCAAAAGTGCGCCCAATTGAGTTAAACCAAGATGAGGCTGACATATACAAAAAATTCTACGAAAAAAGGAAACAAATAACAGATTCCTTGAATAACACCATACCAAAGAAAAACTTTGCAAAAGACATACTTTGGGATGTTATCGGTGACAATGTATTAAACAGAATTTCCCAAGGCTTCGGAAAGCAAAACCAAGGCTACTTCCGTATCAGTCCTATTCTCAATCCACTCTATATGGGATATTCCGAGCGAAAAGGAATTGTATACAAATTTGACCTGAAGGGAGGCTATAGGTTTACAGAAAATCTGCAATTGGGCCTTCGCTTTAAAGGAGGTTACAGTATGAAACAACACAGATTTTATTTCAATATACCATTGACATTCAACTATAACCAGAAGCACAATGGATATCTGAAGTTAGAAATCGGTAACGGTAATAGAATATCGAATAATCGTGTTGCACGAAAGATGTTAGGCATCAGCAAACCTGAAGATAACAATTTTCTATATCCACTATTCTCAGAATATCCAGGATTATCATTACCGGAAATCTCAACAGATATTGATGCAAACAACAGAAAACTAACAGAGTTTAAAGATGATTATCTTCGTCTTATCAACCACTGGAGTTTCAACGACTATGTAGGTTTTGAGATTGGCTTGGTTTCACATACCCGAAAAGCTGTGATTGAAAGTTTCTATAAACTGTTTAATTACCCAAGCAAATATGTGTCAGTAGCACCAGCAGTAGCTTTAGAACTGTTACCATGGGGTAAGAAAGGCTCTATCTTTAAAATAGACTATGAAAAGGGATGGAAAAACCTACTAGGTTCAAACATAGACTACGAACGGGTAGAAGTAGATGCACAAACTATTTTTCAAGCATCACGCCGTCAATCATATTCTGTTAGATTAGGAGCAGGGTTTTATACCCGTAAAGGTGACCATTGGGATTTCGTTGACTATACCAATTTCCATGACAACAATATTCCTGGAGGCTGGAATGATAGCTGGAGTGGAGAATTCGAATTACTGCCATCCCAATGGTATAATGCCAGTGATTATTACGTTCGCGGAAATTTCACTTATGAAGCTCCCATGATTGTAACTGCATGGCTCCCCCTGATTGGGAAATATATAGAAGCAGAGCGTCTGTATGTAAGCAGTCTTGTTGTAAACCATTTACACCCATATACAGAATGGGGATATGGAGTAACAACAAGAGCTATTACATTAGGATTCTTTGCAGCCTTCAAAAACACGAAGTTTAATGGCATAGGCTGTCGCTTCGGTTTTGAACTATTTAGAGATTGGTAATATTCATAAAAGCATGGATAAAACATGATTTCTAGGGCACAATATCAATAACATCATAAAAAAATCGAAATATGAGTTCACAACTAACTGTTTATAAAGCAAGTGCAGGATCAGGTAAAACATTTACTTTGGCTCGCGAGTATATGACACTCGTGATAGCTAATCCTGCTTCCTACAGAACCATTCTTGCAGTAACCTTCACCAACAAAGCTACTGAAGAAATGAAAATGCGTATCTTAGGAAAATTATACGAAATTGCACACGGACTACCAGAAGCAAACGATTATGTAAATCAAATACAGCAGGCTTTACCATATCTTTCATCCAAACAAATTCAGAAAAATGCAGAATCTGCCCTGCATTTGCTCATACACAATTATAACTATTTCCGGGTTATGACCATCGATACGTTCTTTCAGAGTGTATTGAGAAATCTAGCACGTGAACTTGATCTGACTGCCAATTTACGGATAGAACTCAATGACTATCAAATAGAACAGCATGCCGTTGATGAACTTATAGAAAGTCTTGAAGATACCGATCGTCTACTTTTCTGGATTATGGATTATATCAAAGAAAATATTGATGATGATAAGAGTTGGAATGTCATAGGACAAATCAAGAAATTCGGTGAGAACATATTCAAGGATTATTACAAAGCTCATTCCGACAAGCTGACAGAATTGATGGAACAAGAAGATTTCTTCAAGGATTTTACCGACCGAATGAAGAAAATGCGCAATAAGGCAAAAGAGCAGCTTAAAGAAATTGCTGCTACTTTTTTCGATTCCCTTGAAGAAGAAGGTTTTACGTCAGACGACTTAGCTGGAAAAACGAGAGGTATTTGGAGCTATTTCAACAAACTGAAAAATGGCAAATACAGTGATGATGATCTACATAATGATACTTTCTGTAAATGTCGGGAAAGTCCGGAAGCATGGGTCAAAAAATCTGATGTAAAAAATTGTACTGATATCTTCAATTATGTAGAATCGGTACTCTACCCTATTCTGCTGTTTGCAGAAGATAATCGTCCAAGACTCACCCGAATCTTCAAAAGTACCGATCTGACCATAAAGCATCTTAATCAGCTCCGCCTTTTGGGAAGCATAGATAAAAAAGTCAGGGAGATGAACAGAGAGGCGAACCGTTTCCTTTTGAGCGATACTCAGACCTTGCTCAACTCACTGATAAAGGATAGCGATTCGCCATTCATCTTTGAAAAGATTGGCACTCAACTCGACCATATAATGATTGACGAGTTCCAAGATACTAGCACCATCCAATGGAAGAACTTTAAAGTGCTGCTCGAAGAAACCATGAGTAGAGAAAATGCAGGTAACCTCATTGTTGGTGACGTAAAACAAAGTATTTACAGATGGCGATCCGGCGATTGGAGACTGCTCAATAATATCGATAAAGAATTTAATAAAAGCGCGAAAAAAGTAAGCATAGAAACTTTGGGTACCAACTACCGCTCTGATAGAAACATCATTGAGTTCAACAATGCTTTTTTCACAGAAGCAGTAAAATTGGAGATTGAAGACCTGAAAGATAAATGTCCTGAGGAATGTAAACAGCTGGAAAGCGCATATAGCGATGTCTGCCAGCAAGTACCAGTCCACCATTCTAATCCTAATGGTTCTATAAGTATTCAGCTCCTGGGCGGTGAAAATATTGAAGACAGAATGATGCAAACCACACTGGACACTGTAGACAAGTTGGTTGAAAGAGGTGTTCCTTGCAACAAAATAGCAATCCTGGTAAGAAGCAACCGTAACATACAGGACATTGCTGAGTATTTTATGAACCATTCCGACTATCCGTTGGTTTCAGATGAGGCATTCAGGCTGGATGCCTCCCAAGCAGTATGCACATTGGTTAACGCTCTCTACATACTGGTACACCCAAATGACAATATTGCATTAGCAACTCTCAACAAGTTTTGTGACACGTATTCTGTAGCAGGAAATATGCCGGAACAACTTTTGACCAATCGCTCTGAGTATCTGGAAATGCCACTGTTCGATCTCACAGAACGCCTTTTTGCAGAACTTAAACTTGGCGAAATAAAAGACATGATCAAGCAAACTGCCTACATCTGCACTTTTTATGATTGCTTAAGTAAATATCTCACAGATAACAGTAGTGATATCACTGGATTTCTGAAAGAGTGGGATAACCGTATTCACGAAAAAAGCATTCATAGCGATGGCGATGGAGGTATCAGATTCCTTACTATACATAAGAGTAAGGGACTGGAATACGATCATGTTATCATGCCTTACTGTGACTGGCAACTAGAAAAAGCCAACACTATCTGGTGCACACCGCAAGAAGCTCCATACAACGAACTTCCACTGGTACCTATAGATTTCAGTGCTAAACTGATGAAGCAAAGTATATATGAAGCAGATTATAATCATGAACATCTGCAAAACATAGTCGACAATTTGAATCTGCTTTATGTAGCCTTCACACGTGCCAGTCACAACCTGATTGTAATTGGCAAACGAGCTAATAGTGCATATCGTTCTGCCATTATCGAATCTGTACTCGACAAAGTAGCCAGTCGACTTGAAGCTAATGATGTAAAGATGGAGTTAACAGGAATAGGTTCTGATGCCAAAACAGATGACATATCTTTCTGCTATAATGAAATATATGTACCTGATTCTTCCAAGAAATCAAACGAGAAGAAGGATACAAACGTGCTCTCAGCCTATTCTCAACCTTTAGAAATTAAAATAAATGTTACGCCTGAAATGCCAGAATTCAGACAAAGTAACCAGAGCCGTGACTTTATAAAGCGTGATGAAACAGAAGAACAACAGAAGTTTTATATCAAAATGGGTACCATTTTGCACAACCTTTTTTCTACAATCCGCACAGTTGATGATATTGATGGAGCCCTGAAACAGTTGGAGTTAGACGGACTTTTATACGATCAAGACCTCACACCAGAGAAAATAAAGGAGATGATCAGGAAAAGACTTGAATCACCAAAGGTCGCAAAATGGTTTGATAAGGACCTGACCATACTAAATGAATGTTCTATCCTGACAGTTGAAAATGGAAAAATGGCAGAATACCGTCCAGACCGCGTGATGCAAAACTCAAGAAAAGAAACCATCGTGGTAGACTTCAAATTCGGTAAACAGAAAGTAGAACACCATGAACAGGTTAGAAAATACATCGGCTTGTTAAAAAGTATGGGACATCACCGAGTAAAAGGTTATCTATGGTATGTATACCCTAACAGAATAGTTGAAGTAATAAAATAATACGGTTCTATTGCCCCTTTCCAAAAAGTAGGGCAACATAAAGAACAGTTGCAAACATTGAAAAGTCCATTAAGATATGAAAACATTTTTAAAATATGTAGCAAGAGATATTCTCGAGAAATATGGAAACAATCTCAGCGACATTGCCGTCGTGTTTCCAAATAAACGCGCCGCTCTTTTCCTCAACGAGAGTCTGGCACGTTTGACTGATCACCCTATCTGGTCGCCATCTTACATAACTATCAGCGACCTGTTTCGCAAACATAGCACATTGAAAGTTGGAGACCCAATCAAACTTGTTTGCGATTTACATAAAACATTCGTAGCCTGCACTGGTATTGATGAGACCCTAGACCATTTTTATGGATGGGGACAACTTCTTATCACAGATTTTGACGATATTGATAAAAACATGGCAGAAGCAGAAAAACTCTTTGCCAATCTTAGCAATATACATGAACTTGATGACATCTCATACCTTACAGAAGAACAGAAAACGCTGATTAAGAAATTTTTCAGCAATTTCAACGATGATCACAACTCAGAACTCAAAAAGAGATTTCTACAATTATGGAGCCATTTTCTTGATATCTATAAGCAGTTCAACATGCATCTTGAAGAACAAGGATTGGCTTATGAGGGGGGTCTATACAGGAAAGTTGTAAATGATGAAAATATCAAATTCCAACACAAGAAATATCTCTTTGTCGGTTTTAATATGATGCAAGTAGTAGAACGGAAACTCTGCGACCGCTTGATGAAAGAGGGTAAAGCACATTTCTATTGGGACTACGATGACTATTATATGCAAAACAACCATGAGGCAGGTCACTACATTCGTGAATATCTCAAATATTATCCTAACGAATTGGATGATATGCCTCCTCATGATCTTCGTGAAATTTATCATAACTTTGATAACAATAAAGACATTACATACATATCGGCATCTACAGAAAACATTCAGGCCCGCTATGTAAACCAATGGCTTAAAGAAAAGAAACGCTATAAATATGGGAAAAAAGTGGCTATAGTATTAGCCGATGAAGGATTATTACAAAGTGTTATACATAGTCTTCCTACAAACGAAGACATCAAGTCGTTGCCAGATTATTCTGAGAACGACAAGTTAGCATATAATATAACATTGGGCTATCCGCTTCAACAGACACCATTCTACAGTTTGCTGCAACAGCTCATCAAGTTGCAGGGCGTAGGTCACCCCAAGCATAGTAACAACTATCGCTTACACAATGTACTCATGGTGCTCCGTCATCCATACACACGCTATATTTCTCAAAATTATAGCAAACTCTTGAGCGCTCTTGACGAGCAGAAGCAGTTCTATCCTACCCGCCAATTTCTAAGCATGGATGGTGATGAAGGCTTGTCACTGCTTTTCAAAGATTTGGGTGAGACTGCAACAGAAAATGAATACAACTTGAGACTCATCCAGTATCTGCTGGATATTTTGAAGACAATAGGTGTGAATAGTAAAGAACAGGACAATCCTTTATTCCAGGAATCGCTCTTCAGGACCTATACATTGTTGAACCGTCTGCAAGAACTCATTCAGACAGGAGACTTAGCAGTAGACTGCATCACTCTGGAACGACTCATCCAACAGCTCATCCAGTCAACAAGTATTCCTTTCCATGGTGAACCTGCAGAAGGAATACAGGTAATGGGTGTATTGGAAACTCGAAATCTGGATTTCGAGCATATCTTAGTACTCTCATGCAACGAAGGGAAACTGCCGAAAGGTGTTAACGATGCTTCATTTATTCCCTATTCATTGAGAAAGGCATACGGCTTGACTACGGTAGATAATAAAGTAGCTATATACGCCTATTATTTTCACAGTCTGCTCCAACGCTCACACGACATCACTTTGTGTTACAATAACGCAACAGAAGATGGCCAATCGGGTGAGATGAGCCGTTTTATGCTACAACTCCTGGTAGAAAGCCATCATGACATCGAGCGCTTTTCTTTGATTGCAGGACAAAACACACTGCGTCCTACTTATGAACTAATAGAGAAAAAACTGCATGCGCTCAGCCAGCTCAAGAATTTGAAAATGCTTACGCCAACATTTTTGAATACCTATTTGAGATGTGAAAAGCAATTCTACTATAAATATGTAGAAGGACTGATTGAGCCAGATGAAATGGATGAGGACGAAGTAGACAACAAAGTATTTGGAAATATATTCCATCGGGCAGCAGAACTGTTCTATCTGGGATTAGCAAGCAGCGATGCTCTGACAACCGACGGTAAAGGAGAACTCAAACTGACTCGTCCTATCGTTGTATCAAAAGAGCAATTAGAGCAAGCCTTAAAAGACGAATCTCTGATTTATCGCCTGGTTGATCAGGCGTTCAGAGAAGAACTCTTTAAAGTTAGCGCTGCAGGATATCGTCCAAAATATAATGGTCTGCAACTGATCAATAAAGAAGTAATAGCAAGATATATCCGGCAACTTGTCACGATAGATATGCGCCAGGCTCCATTCACCATACTCGGATTAGAGCTGGTTGTAAAAACTGACGTCGAAGTAGAAACAAGTATCGGCAATTTATCTCTGTCAATAGGAGGTTTTATCGACCGACTGGACGCTGTTGCAGCTAACGGTAATGCAAATGGCAATAATCTTGCAGAACGAATCCGCGTAATAGACTATAAAACAGGACGTATTTCAACAACACGTCCAAGAGTACTGAGCGAAGTGTTTGATCCATCCATGCTCAACAAGCATACAGATTATTATTTACAATCTATGCTCTACTCGATTATTGTAAGCCACAACAGGAATCTGAATCCGGCTCAAGAGCCCGTATCTCCAGGCTTGCTGTTTATACAAAATGCAGGAGCAGAAGATTATGATCCGACATTAAAAATGGGCAAGGATCTCATCAGTAGCATAGATGTATACGAAGAAGAGTTTATGAAACAACTGAAAGTTCTCATCGCCAACATCTTTGACAAGGACCAGCCATTCCGACCTACAGATGATAAGCATCGTTGCGAATACTGTCCATACGCAGCTTTATGCAAATCATAGAAACATATATAATATGTGGAAACCAAAATGATTGGTTAAAATGCGCAAAATACTTGCTTTTTTGAATTATTCTATGTATATTTGCAAAAAGAATTATTGAGTATGACAGAAAAAGAAATAAACAAGATAGTTAGTGAGAACTTAAACTATGTAAAATCAGTAGCCAACCAGTATAAAGGTAAAGGCGTTGAGTTTGATGACTTGGTTAGCGAAGGAACGCTGGCAATGCTTATGGCAGCCAGAAAGTTCCAAGCCGACCGGGGCACCAATTTTGTGGCTTATGCCGGTCCATTCGTTCACAAGGCTATATCACAGGCCATCGATAAACAATCAGGACTTTATCGTTTACCGAAAGACCAGAAGAAATTTGCCCCAAGAAACGCAGACAAGGCTGTATCTGTAGATGCGCCACTAAGCGCAAACAATCCGTATACCCTATTAGACATATTAAACGATCCGGATGTAAAGATTGCAGATGATACCCTGAATATAGAAATGATGAAGAAAAAGATGGCAGAAAGCATTGCAGATTTATTGCCACGAGAGAAAGAAATCATCACCAAATTCTATGGTATAGGTGTTCCTAAAGAAACGATGGCTGAAATTGCTGAAGATATGGGGCTCAAACGCGAGCGAGTTCGCCAGATACGAAATCTGACCATACGCAGATTGAACAGGAGTATCCGCCACCAGGCATTGAGAAACTACTTCAAGAGGTAACTCGCAATAGTTTGTAAAAACAAAAAGGAGGGTGAATCATTAACTTATGATACACCCTCCTTTTTGTTTCATGTTCTAGTTATTAACAATTAAACTTACTCCAATCCCTTAAAATGATTAGCACGATATTGACGAGGAGTAACGCCTATCCGCTTGAAGAAATTAGCATAGAAACTCTGACGAGTATTGAAACCAGCCATTTCGCTGATACCTTCTACACTCATTCTTGCATAACGTTTATCGGTAAGTAAAGACATAGCATCGTTTACTCGATAATCATTCACCAACTCGGCATAATTCTTATGAAATCGAGTTGCGCATACAGCAGAAATATAGCGAGAGTTAGTATTCAAATCCTCTGCAAGTTTCTTGGAACTATAGTCTGGGTCCTTGTACTTTCTTTCAGTAACAAGAACACGGATTATCTCGTCGCGAAGGCGGTCCTTAGTTTCTTCACTCAGCATAGATTGATATCTTGCTATTTTTTCTTTTTTAGGTTGAATATTGTACTTAGCCATAGTTATGTTATAAAATTTATTACAACAAAGGTACGACTTTTATTTAGAACGACCAAATTTTTTCTCACTTTTTTGAAAAATAAACACAAAAAAGTCGTTTATATGAAATAAAATGGTTATTTTTGCATTAATTTTCAAGCTCAAAGCCGAGTATATCATAATAATTAGTCAAGAAGCATAGATATGAAGCAAATATTGTGGTTTATAAAAACGTATTTTACGTTTGTCATTTTGTTCAGTATTCAGAAACCATTTTTCATGATATTGGAAAAGGCTTCTGCTACACAACCTATCGATAATATCTGGAGCGAAATGCCTACAGTGATGTGGTACGGTTTATCACTTGACCTCTCTATGGCTGGTTACCTCACCGCACTACCGGGTTTGTTGCTCATCGCAATGATTTGGTTTCGTAAGGAGATTATACGTCCCATTCTGAATGCTTATTTTATACTGGCATCTTTCCTGGTTTCCATTACATTCGTACTGAATGCAGGATTATATCCATATTGGAACTTCCCGCTAGATAGCACTCCATTATATTATTTCTTTACTTCGCCAAAGGATGCACTTGCAAGTGTTGGAGGGCTTTACATCTTTTTTGCTCTCCTCATCACTGTGCTGCTTACCATAGCCGTATGGTTCGCACTCCGCATGCCTCATACCCAGAAGCGCTATTCCAGCAGATACAGCAACTATGGTTTTGGAGATTTCGGCAGTGGTCGTAGAACACGCTACTCTGACATAGAGCATCATCGTATGCGCCATTCTCTTATTCTGTTGCTGCTTACTGCCCTTCTCTTCATCCCTATCAGAGGAGGATTTACTGTATCTACAACAAATACAGGAAAGGCATATTTCAGCCAAAATGCGTTTTTGAATCATGCTGCCGTCAATCCGATGTTCAGCCTGTTTGAATCACTGACCCATCAGGAAGATTTTGCATCGCAATACCGATACATGTCAGAAGAAGAAGCTAACAAGCTCTTTGCTCAAATGGTAAGTTCAAGCGACCAGAACACCTACCCACTCCTGAATGAAGAGACCCGGAAAAACGGAAAGCCGGATATACTTATTATTATTATGGAAAGCTTTGCCAACGACATCATGCCTTCCGTCGGAACACATAAAGACGTAGCGGTCTGCTTGGACTCAATAGCCAGAAAGGGAATTTTCTTCCCAAGATTCTATTCCAATACTTTCCGCACGGATCGTGGTCTGGTTGCTGTTTTGAGCGGTTATCCTGCACAACCAACAACCAGCATCATGCGCTACCCGGCAAAATCTGCACAATTACCATCATTGGCACGTTCATTGGCTAAAGCAAAGCATTACGGCAATGCATATTATTATGGTGGTGATGTTGATTTTGCCAACCAACGCTCTTGGCTGGTTTCCCAGGGCTATGAGAGAATCATTTCAGATAGTGATTTCCCTATAGAAGACAAATTGAGCAAATGGGGAGTACACGATCATATCGTAGCCAACCGGCTGCTTGCAGACCTCAGGAAAGAACAGAATGCCAAACAGCCTATGCTGAGAGTATTCCAGACATCAAGCAGTCATGAACCATTCGATGTACCATATAGCAGACTGAAAGACAAGCGTTTAAATGCATTTGCTTACACTGATAGTGTCATAGGTCATCTTCTGCGTGAATACAGCAAATTGCCTAGATGGAAAAATACTTTGGTATTACTCGTTGCCGATCATGTTGGCGCATACAAAGAACATCTTGACAACTTTGACCGCAGCCGCTATCAGATTCCACTTATCATGACCGGTGGAGCAATAGCTCGCCCAATGAATGTTAAGCTCATAGGAAGTCAGCATGATATAGCAGCTACACTGCTCGGACAATTAGGCATTCCTCACAAAGACTTCTTGTTCAGCAAGAACATGTTGAGTGATGCTACTCCTAAATTTGCATTCTTTGATGTACCCGATGCTTTCGGCATGGTATCAGAGGAGAACTCTATCATCTACGACAATAAATCCCAAAAGGTTGTTTATGATAAAGGCAAAAAAGGTTATAACCTGAAGCGAGGCATGGCTTATCTTCAGAAGTTGTACGATGACTTGAGTACAAAATAGCCCAAACGACAGGGCAACAGATTATCAGAAACAAGAAAGCGAACATTACAGATTTTCATAAAGAAAGACTATGATAGAATTACTTCATCAAATAGAACAGATTGATACGCAGATTTTTCTGTTTTTCAATGGTTTTCACAACGTGTATTGGGATTACTTCATGATGATTTTCTCAGACCGTTTTGTATGGGTTCCATTCTATGCCAGTTTTATCTTTGTACTGCTAAAGAATTTTCCTGTCAAGGTTGTGATGAGCACTATAGTTGTCATCACTCTGATTATCTTGTTTTCAGACCAGACTGCGTCAGGAATTCTGAAGCCATTAGTAGCAAGAATGCGTCCCAGCAATCCTGATAATCCTATCAGTCCGATGGTACATGTTGTTCAAGGATATCGGGGTGGCAGATATGGTTTCCCATCTTCTCATGCAGCCAATGCATGGAGCATGGCCTTCTTTGCCCAATATCTGGTTCGCCGGAGCAAACTCACGATATTCTTATGCCTGTGGGCATTGATAACCAGTTATTCCCGCATGTATCTCGGTGTACACTATTTTGGCGACATCCTGATTGGTACCCTCATTGGTTTTCTCTATGCCACCTTATATTATTATATATTTCAGTATTTTTTAAGGAAGCATACCGAACGTTTTAAGCCCAACCACGACATCAGATTTGCAAGCATCCCTATCATTACGGGGCTCGTTTCTATTTGGGTAATCATTTGTACCAGTGGAATACTATCTTTCTATAGCATACCACTGAGATAAACAAATGTATAAAAAGAGTTAGCTTATAAAAATGGTTTAGATTAACATTATTATTAACATATAAAATTTAAAGATTATGAAGAAATTATCAATTCTTGCATTTGCTATGGGTCTGATAGCTTTTACAGCATGTTCTGAGAAAAAAGCACCAGCTCCAGCACCTGCTCAGGCAGAACAGACTGTTGTAACCGATTCTGCATTTCAGGCTGCCGCAGCCGGTGAATATAAGAGCGCAGATGGTGAGCGCAGTGTAACTTTGAACAGTGATTTCTCTGTTAAAGTAAAAGGCCTTGATAAGGAATTTTACAAGTGGGAATTACCAGCTAAGCCAGAAGGTAAAGCAGCTGTGATTATCCTGAGCCGCAAGGGTCTCGATGCCGATGTTCAGGAGCAGGCAACACTCGATACAGAAGAAGGTTCAATCATTATTAAGAACGAAACATTCCGCAAAAAGTAATAGAATATGAACCTGGTATAAATGCAAAACGCCCTCGCTTCACAGCGAAGGCGTTCTTTTTGGTATTAGTTTCATTTAAGGTAAAAAGATTGTATTCAGGATAACGATGCAAAGATAGACATATTTTTCGAAACGAACGAATCTTTTTATATGTTTAAAAACATATTTTTTTAATTATTGCTTTCAAAAGCAAATTATCGCACCCAAAACAAAATTATCTGCCAGATAATTTCGGTACTTACAATTAAATTTGTATCTTTGCACCATAAAATTTAAAAATTATTCTTTTTATTGAATTATGGCAATTAATGAAGAAAACAATTTGGAAGAGAAGAAAAGTATCTCTTTCGTAGAACAGTTAGTTGAGGAAGACCTCAAAGAAGGCAAAAACGGAGGACGAATCCAGACGCGTTTTCCGCCAGAGCCTAATGGTTATCTGCATATCGGCCATGCCAAAGCTATCTGCATGGACTTTGGTGTTGCAGAGAAATATAATGGTGTTTGCAATCTTCGTTTTGATGACACTAACCCTAGCAAGGAAAACAATGAATATGTAGAGAATATTCTTCAAGACATCCAGTGGCTCGGTTTCAAGTGGGGCAATATCTACTATGCTTCTGACTACTTTGAGAAGCTTTGGGATTTTGCTGTCTGGATGATCAAGAAGGGCAATGCATATATAGATGAACAAACTGCTGAAGAAATTGCACAGCAGAAGGGTACTCCTACCTCACCGGGTACTGCTAGCCCGTATCGTGATCGCCCAATCGAAGAAAGCCTTGCTTTGTTTGAGAAGATGAATACTCCTGAGGCCGTAGAAGGCAGCATGGTTCTTCGCGCAAAACTCGATATGGCGAATCCAAATATGCATTTCCGCGATCCTATCATGTATCGTATCATCCAAACTCCTCATCACCGTACAGGAACTAAATGGCATGCATATCCTATGTATGATTTCGCTCACGGACAGAGTGACTACTTTGAAGGGGTAACCCACTCTATCTGTACATTGGAATTTGTACCTCACCGTCCGCTTTACGATAAGTTCATCGACTTCTTGAAGGAGAAGGACGGAACTGCAGATGTATTAAACGACAATCGTCCACGTCAGATTGAGTTCAACCGATTGAACCTCACTTATACAGTAATGAGCAAGCGTAAGCTTCACCAGCTGGTTGATGAGAAACTGGTTATCGGATGGGACGACCCACGTATGCCTACTCTTTGCGGAATGCGCCGTCGCGGTTACTCTCCTGAGAGTATTCGTATGTTTATCGACAGTATCGGTTATACTAAGTTCGATGCTCTCAACGATATGGCCTTACTCGAAGCATCTGTTAGAGAAGACTTGAACAAGAAAGCATGTCGTGTGAGTGCAGTACTTGATCCTGTAAAACTCGTAATTACCAACTATCCGGAAGGTGAAACTGAGGAAATGGAAGCAATCAATAATCCAGAAAATGAAGCTGATGGCACACACACCATCACATTCTCTAAGAATCTCTGGATAGAGCGTGCTGACTTTATGGAAGATGCTCCTAAAAAATTCTTCCGTATGACTCCGGGTAAAGAAGTTCGTCTGAAGAATGCTTACATCGTTAAGTGTACTGGATGCACAAAGGACGAAAATGGCGTTATCACTGAGATTCAGGCAGAATACGATCCTATCAGTAAGAGCGGCATGGAAGGTGCCAACCGTAAGGTTAAGGGTACATTGCATTGGGTATCAGCAGATCACTGCGTAAAGGCAGAGGTGCGCGAATACGACCGTCTCTTTATGGTAGAAAATCCATCTGCTGATGAGCGTGATTTCCATGAGTTGCTCAACCCAGACAGCTTCCATGACTATCCTAACTGCTATGTTGAGGAATATGCAGCCAGCAAGAAGCCAGGTGAATATCTCCAGTTCCAGCGTATCGGTTATTTCATGGCCGATCTTGATTCTACTGCAGAAAAACCAGTATTCAACAAAACCGTTGGTTTGAAGGATACATGGGCTAAACAGAATAAATAAATCACCTATATCTGTCTCAGTTTCAACAGCTGAGACAGATATTATTTATATTCAAGATAACAAATGAATACTGCAGATCTTTTTCTTTGGATACTCGACAATTTAAATTACTGGGTAGTAACCCTTTTCATGGCTATCGAGAGTTCATTCGTCCCATTCCCATCAGAGGTGGTTGTTCCACCTGCAGCATGGAAAGCCATGGATCCTGATAGCGGAATGTCGTTTATCCTGGTCATCGTATTTGCCACCATTGGTGCCAATATCGGTGCACTTATCAACTATTATTTAGCTAAATGGGTAGGCCGCCCTATCATCTACCGTTTTGCCGACAGCCGCATCGGACATATGTGCCTGATAGACCGCCAAAAGGTAGAAGTTGCAGAAGAGTATTTCCGCAAGCATGGAGCCGCATCCACTATTTTTGGGCGTCTGGTACCAGCTGTTCGCCAATTAATTAGCATTCCAGCCGGTTTGGCAGGTATGCATGTAGGCAAATTCTTGCTCTATACCACAATCGGTGCTGGCATCTGGAATACTGTTTTAGCAACCATCGGTTGGGGTATTTACCAATATACAGACTATAAAACAACTCAAGATGTATATCAGCAGGCATTAAAGTATAGTCATGAGCTCGGTTACATCATCTTGGCTCTTGCCGTTGTTATTGTAGCATTCCTTGCATACAAGGGGCTCAAGAAGAAATAAGAAACTATGAGGGTGTGTCACAAGCCACATACCATACGCCCTGAAAGGGCAGAAGCTCCTAGCCCAGGGCAGCGCCCTGGGTATAATGGTAATCAGTAAGTCGCCCTGAAAGGGCAAAAGCTTTCAATTTCAAAGCTTTTGCCCTTTCAGGGCGACCTTGTTTTTTGCCAACATTACCCAGGGCGCTGCCCTGGGCTAGGAGCTTTTGCCCTTTCAGGGCGTATTGAACCAACGGACACCGGCTAAAGATTTACACAGATTCTGGGCTTGAATAGAGTCTGAAAACGTTAAAAAATACAAACAAGGTGTCGCATTGCCCACGAATGAGACACCTAAAACTAAAAAAGTATACC
>JAJWAL010000048.1:0-20593 GCA_021618535.1 Segatella copri
GAGTCTCAATATATAGAGGGTTACCTCTTCTGAGATTTTATCCGGACACTAGTGAAGGAAAAAGATAAAAAAGGTATGGCTTTTCGAGTTATTTTTTGTACTTTTGCAGCCGATAACGCATTTTGCGAACAAAACAGGATTCTTTAAAGAAAAGAAAGGAAATAATAATGAAGAAAATATTATACTTTGTGGCAGCCCTGGCTGCTGCATCCATTATCACTACGATGGGTACCAGCTGCAAGTTTGCACCCGACCAGCATGACGGCGACACGGTAGCTGCCAGCGAGTTTTACCCGATAGATACCTCTGCGGCTCATGCCAAGAAGATGGCGAAGATTGCTGCCATCAAGAACGGAAAAGACAGTGTAGGCATCTATTATGTGGGCAGCAATTCTACCAAAGACCTCATCGAGCTCGTATCCTATCCTTCACGCCGCGACACGATGATGTACAGCAAGACCCGACACATAAAGGTGAAGGGCAATGCCGACATCAACCACGTGGTTCGTGTAGACTTCTATCTGCATAACGGCAAGGATTCGCTGGTGAAGTATGTTGAGGAGGTGGTGCTTTAGCCAATAACAAAAAAAATCAGCACAAAAAGGCTAGCATGCAAAAACGCACGCTAGCCTTTTTCGTATTTTATATAACCTGAATTTCAAATCACTTAATAGCCTATAAACTATCAACTAATCATAGAATCCCGGCTGCTTGTACTCAATGCCCAGTTCATCATCTACTGTTGCGATGACACCCTGAATCTGACCCATGGCAAACATACGGCCGAGGAGAGTGTAACCGGCATTATGACCATGATTGCTCTCATCGAATACGCCACCTGGCTCATCGGTGAAGGTCATACCGTGGTCTACTCGCATCGGCAATCTGCGGCCCGAATTGCACTTGCCTTCCTGCTCTGCCTTTTCGAAGATGCGGCAAAGTTCAATGAGATGGCCGCGACCACCCAAGTGAGAAGCCTCCGTGAAGTTGCCGTTAGGGAATATGTAGCAAGAGCGCAGATGAACAAAGTGAGTGCGGTCAGCAAACTGCTTAGCCATTGCCACACAGTCGTTGTGCTCGCCGGCAGAGAATGAACCTGCACAGAAAGTCAAACCATTGTGCTTGTTTGGCACAGCATCGAGCATCCACTGGATATCCTCGGCACGACCGATGATTCTTGGCAAGCCGAATACAGGATAAGGAGGATCGTCTGGGTGAACACACATGTTGATATCGTATTCATCGCAGATAGGCATGATAGCCTCCAGCCAGTACTTCATGTTCTCCTGCAACTTCTTCTTGTCGATGCCATCATAAAGCTTCAACAAGTCGCGGAACTTCTGCACAGGAGCTGAATCGCCCTCGCTGAAGTTACCCGATACGAAGCCCTGGGTCTTGATGATGATGTTTTCAACCAAGGCATGATCCTGCTCTGGTGTAGAAGTCTTCTTGATTTCATCAGCCTCAGCCACCAGGTCTCTGCCCCACTTGTGCTCCTTAGAGAACTCAGCCCAATCCTCACGGGCACCTTCACGCTGGAGGATATAGATGTCGAAGTAGGCAAACTCGCCCCAGTTCATATAGAGGTTGTTGGCTCCGTTAGGATTCTCGTGTGCCAAATCGGTACGTGCCCAGTCTAATACAGGCATGAAGTTGTAGCAGATGCATTTGATGCCTTCCTCGCCCAGGTTGCGGAGACTTTCCTTGTAAACCTCAATCTGATGATCACGGTCAGGACCGCCATATTTCAGGGTTTCAACCACAGGCAAGGACTCTACCACGCTCCATTTCATGCCATAAGACTCGATGTACTCCTTGAGTTCATGAATCTTCTCGCGTGTCCAAACCTCGCCCAGAGGAACATCGTGCAATGCGGTAACAATGCCCTCAACACCAATCTGCTTCAACTGTGCAAGTGTAATCTTATCTTTCTTGCCAAACCAGCGCCATGTTCTTTCCATATATATATATTATAATGTATAAGTTTAAAAATGAATTATCTTGCAGAAACATATTTATGCAATGTCTGTCTTACAGCACCCTTGCCGGCGAAGAGTTCCTTCACCATGCCCTCAATCTGCTCGCCGAAGCCAACCTCGTAGAGATCGAGTCCGAACACATCCTTGCGAGAATAGAGGTTCTTGAGGCAAGAGTAGTTCTGATCTGCCTTGCCTACCTCAAGAGGAGCCACGATGGCCTGCAGTTCTGCCAACAATGGGTCGGAAGATGGCTCAAATGGCTTCAGGTTATCATCCAATGCCTTGAGATAACGGGCATAACCTGCCAATACCAGAGGAATCAACACGAGATTGCTCTTATCGAGACCGCGGTCGATATACTTCTTGATAGTCTCACCGAAACGGATAGAGAGTTTCTGGCTGGTATCGGTAGCGATACGCTGAGGAGCATCAGGCATGAACGGGTTAGGCAGACGCTTGTTGATAACGGTGCCGATAAACTCGTATGGGTTCAATACACCTGGATCTGTAACCACTGGCATTGCCTCGATATAACCTATCTTCTGGATGAAGGCACGAAGGTCCTCATCAGCCATCTCGGCAGAAATCAAGGTATAGTCGAGCATGCAACCATAGATAGACATCGCTGTATGGAGAGGGTTCAGACAGGTGGTTACCTTCATGGTCTCAACCTCATCTACAGTCTTGCGGGTGGTATAGAGCGCACCGCCCAACTCCAATGGCGGACGACCGTTGGTATAAGTATCCTCGCAAACGAGATACTGCACTTCCTCAGCATTTACGAAAGGAGCGGTAAAAGTATGCTTCTCGGTGATAATCGTATTGTTATCCTCGAAACCATCCTCTGCAAGCATCGCCTGTACCTTCTCGTGTGGACGAGGAGTAATCTTATCAATCATAGACCAAGGATAGGTAATCTTGCTGCTGTCATTGACATAATCTACGAAACCAGCCTCTACGATACCATCCTGTGCCCAACGCTCAGCATAAGCCTTTACGCCAGCCTTAACATGGTCGCCGTTGTGAGAACAGTTGTCGGTAGACTGAAGAGTAAGTGGCAACTTGCCTGCCTTATAACGCTCATAGAGAAGAGCGGTAAGCTTACCCATAGCAAATACTGCATCAAGACCACGTGCCAAATCGGCATCATTATAAGAATATCCCTTCTCTGTGATGGTGAAAGTTACCATCTGCAGACTTGGTGCCTGGAAAATCTGGACCAGACGTGCCCAGTCCTCACCAAACTGCTTATCCGCCTTGAGGCTTTCTGTGATAGAAGCGATGACCTTCTTCTCAATGGTTCCGTTGCTCTGGAGGCTGACGAGAAGAGAGAGATTATTGTAAGGGCGATAAGCCTTGTCGATAATTTCGTAGTCGAAGCTTTCAGCAACAATAACACCACGATCGTACTTGCCGGTGTTAAGTGCATCGTTAAGAATAGCAGCCGGGAACGCACGGAAGATGTTACCTGCGCCGAAGTGAACCCAAGTAGGCTCGTCGTGAGTCTTCTTAGCTACGGCTGCGATGTCATACTTAGGAAGCTCATAACCCTTAGCTTCCCATTCTGCAGCATTAAAGCTGCGAGAAAGAATTTCGTTCAGTTTCATGATTATACGTTTTTTTGATTGTTCCATGTATGTGCCTATCTTTCCGAATAGGCGTGGCAAAAGTACAAAGAAAAATCGAAAACCGCTCATTTTTAGAGAACTAATTTCAAAAATTGAACGATTAACAAATACTTTTGAACAATATGGTAAGACCAGGAAAAGAAAATGTTACGATTCCTCCAGCGATTTGATCTGCTTCTTCGGCGTTATGCCGAGACCTTTCAAGCTTTCCACCCTGCGCATCACGTTGCCACTTCCATCGTAAAGCTGCTTTCTTGCCTTGTCGAAGGTGCCGGAAAGGCGGGTTATCAGATCACCCACACTCATAAAGGTATCTTCGAAGCCAGCCACCTTATCATACAGGTCAGCTGCCGTCTTCACGATTTTCTCCACATTCTTGTTCTGCCGGTCATACTGCCAGAGATTATAGGCAAGCTGGAGTGCCATGAGCAGATTGCTTGGCGAGATGATGATAATCTTCTTCTGATAAGCATAGCGGCTGAGATCCGGCTGCTGCTTCATCGCTGCGATATAGCTGGTCTCGTTAGGAATGAACATCAGTACGAAGCCGATGGCATCATCCACCAGCTTGGAATAGTCTTTGGCTGCCAGTTCATCGATGTGCTTTCGTACGCTCAGCGCATGTGCCTTCATCAGGCGTTCCTGTTCAGCCTCATCTTCAGCTGCCAGAGCATCGGAATAGGCGGTAAGCGAAACCTTGGAATCGATGACCACACTTCTGCCTTCCGGGAATCTGACGATGACATCCGGACGATAGTTCTTTCCCTCTTCATCTTTCGTATTCTCCTGAATGAAGAATTCCTCATCTTTACGAAGTCCGCTGTTCTCCAGGATGGTTTCCAGCACCATCTCGCCCCAGTCGCCCTGCATCTTGCTGTCGCCCTTCAATGCCTTGGTCAGGTTGGCAGCATCGGAGCCAATCTTCTCGGTCTGCTCCTTCAGGTTCAGTACAGCCTGCTGCTGTTCCTGCTGGAAGAGTTTCATCGTTGCCTCGAAGGTGTTCTGCAGTTCCTTCTTGTTCACCTCGTTCTGGGTTTTGCTCTCCTCTACCGATTTCTTGAAATCAGCAAACTGTTCCTTGATAGGTTTCAGGAGTTCATCCATCTGCAGACGGTTGTTTTCCTGCAGAGCCGACTGCTTGGCAGCCAACTGCTCAGCCGCCACCTTCTGCTGTTCTATCGTCATTCGCTGCATTTCCTGCTTCAGGCTCTCGAGTTTCTGTGCCCACTGCTGGTCGCTTTCCGCCCTGAGTTTCGCCGCATACAGCCGCTCGTTCTCCATTTGAGATTTCATTGATTGAACCTCAGAAGCATGATGCAGTTTTATCTGTTCGATGTTAGCCGCCAGCACCTGAGCCTTCGCTACGAGCTGGGTTTTCTCCTCTCCCGCACTTTTTGCTTCCATCAGTTTCCCTACGAAGAATCCGATGGCAAGCCCTATGATGATTCCAATTACTATTTCCATTTATCCTTGTTTTGAATGATTCTGTAAATCTGCAAAAATTATGATTTGCAAAAGTAATCATTTCAAGACATAACACCAAACATCATGGGGGATTCTTGTAGATATTTAACTCTTCTGCATTTTACTATGCAAACAAAAAGAGCGCACCACTCTTGGCACGCTCTTTTCTTTAAATCATCTTTTAAATATACATTATCGGTTGGCAGTAGGCCACTGATAAGTATCAGTGCAATGGATATCAGCACTCTGGTCGGCAATCATCAACTTGAAATCGCCTTCCTCCAATCTCCATTTGCCATTCCAACCTACGAAGGCCAAATCGTCTGCCTTTAATTCAAATGTCATGGTCTTGGTCTCACCAGGCTGAAGTTCCACCTTGTCGAAGGCACGGAGACGACGGCCATCAGGCACCATACTAGCGATGAGATCGCTACTGAACAGGAGAACACTCTCCTTGCCTGCCACCTTTCCCGTATTCTTCACATCCACGTTCACCTTGATGATGTCGCCGTGGCGGAAATCAGACAGAGAAACCTTCAGGTTGCTATATTTGTAAGTGGTATAACTCAAACCATATCCGAAGCCCCACTGCTGGGTAATCTTCGCATTGTAGTCGTAAGCACCTTCCATCGTACCCACCTCCTCACTCTTCTTGAAGTCATAGTTGGCGAGCGAATTGATTTCCTTAGGATAGGTGTAAGGCATCTTGCCACTGAAGTTTGACTTGCCCGATACCAGGTTTGCCAAGGCATCGCCGCCCATGTTGCCAGGGATAAGGATGTTGATGATACCCTGTGCCAATGGTTCGATGTCAGCGATGAGACGAGGACGACCTTCATTCAGCACCAAGATGACAGGCTTGCCTGTCTGAGCCAAAGCCTTGACCAGATTACGCTGGTTCTCTGAAAGCCAAAGGTCGGTCAGGTTGCCCGGAGTCTCAGTATAGGAGTTCTCGCCAATGCAAGCCACGATGACGTCGGCATCCTTCGCTGCAGCCACCGCCCCCTGAATCTGAGGTTCGTTCTCCTCCCAGTATTTTCCCTTCTCATTATAGGTAACACCCTGGTTCAAGATGACATTCTCCTTGCCATACTCATTACAGAATGCCTCATAGATGGTATTGTACTTGCCGGCAAACTCATCGGCACGATGTCCCTGCCAGGTATAGCTCCATCCACCGTCCAGACAACGCATCTGATTGGCATTAGGACCCGTAAGGAGAATCTTCTTACCATGCTGCAAAGGAAGGATATTACCCTCGTTCTTCAGGAGCACCATACTCTCGGTAGCTCCCTCCAAGGCGAGCTTGGCAAACTCCTCGCCACCAAACTTAGGATAATTCTTCAGTTTCTGGGTTGGGTTCTTGAAGAGGTCGAGACGGTACTTCATGCGAAGCACACGGCGACAGGCATCGTCGATGCGACTCATCGGAATCTTACCTTCCTTCACCAGTTCTACAAGATAGCCACAAGCATCGCAAGAATAAGGTTCCATAATCATGTCGATACCAGCATTGATGGCGATGCGGAGCGCATCCTTCTTGTCCTTTGCCACCATCTCACGAGTATAGAGATTGTTGATGTCTGCCCAGTCGGTAATGAGCACACCATCCCATCCAGTCTCTTCCTTCAGCCATCCTGTCAGGATGTCCTTGTTGGCGTGCATCGGCATACCGTTGACGGAAGCGGAATTCACCATCACGGTCAAGGCTCCAGCCTGCAGACCCGCCAGGAAAGGAGCGAAGTGCTTCTCTCGCAAGTCGGCTGGAGAGATATAGGCTGGCGTACGGTCTTTACCGGTCCAAGGCACACCATATCCCATGAAGTGCTTCATTGAAGTGGCAATGTGATACTGGTCGATGTTGTTTGGGTCCTCGCCCTGGAAACCATAGACCATCGCCTTGCCCATCTCTGAACTGAGGTAGCAATCCTCGCCAAAGTTCTCCCAGATGCGAGGCCAACGGGCATCACGACCGAGGTCAACGGTAGGACTGTAAGTCCAAGGTATGCTCACTGCACGAGTCTCATAAGCGGTAGCCTCAGCCGAACGGCGAGCTATCTCACGATTGAAGGAGGCAGCCACATTGATGTTCTGCGGAAAGAGGGTTCCGCCCTGTGTATAAGTAGAACCGTGGTTCTGGTCGAGACCGAAGACACAAGGGATGCCGATGCGCTTCATCGAGATCTTCTGGATTTGCGCGATGTACTTCTCCCACTGCTTGGCTGTAGGAGCGCAGGTATTTGGAGCGTTGAGGATAGAGCCAATCTTATAGCGGGAAAGGATAGAATCGGTCTTGTGCTCGTCGATATAGAACACACCATTCTTGTCGTTGGCACCAAAGAGGTCGGTCACCAATTCCATCATCTGACCTATCTTTTCCTCCAAGGTGAGTTTCTTCAGGGTTTGTTCTACCTGAGCCTCAATCTTAGGGTCGCTCTTGATAACCGGAACATTGGCACTGGCTGTATAAGCCAATGCCAATAATGAAATAGATAATAAAATTTTCTTCATAAACAGTAAAGGTTTGACGCTTTATGATAAAAGCGGAAATCTTTCTAATATATTATTCAATAGTTACTTTCTTTACGGTGTAACCATTACCCACGATGAATAGACCATTCTGCTCTGTCAAGAGTTGGATAGACAGGTCGGTCAGTTCAAACTTCCATGTAGCAGGTCCATCCACCGTGAAGTCGCCACGCTCTGGGTCGCCCTTACCAGTAAGGATGTTATTCCACCAAGAGGTAGCAGCAGTACCCTGACCATTTCCATCTACATAGACACGGAGGATGGTGCCAGCCTTCACCTTTGAGAGGAAGGTATCCTTCAAGTCTTTGAATGGTGTATCCCATGTCACGGCAAACTCACCTTCCCAGAGGGTAGTCTCCATAGATGGACGTGGCTCTGTAGTTACCTTGATGATTCCGCCAGAGAACTGGTTGCCCTCACCATCTACCAAAGTGATATCATAGTTACCATTCTCCAAACCTGTAGGAGCTGTGAGCTTCAAGGCTGTGCCCTCTTCGAGAACCTCGAAGGCTACTTCCTGGCCACCTACCATTACTTTAGTAACTGTACCGAGATTCTTGCACTTATGGATAGTGGTCTCTGCACCCGGAGCTACCCAAAGCTCGCTGGCATTGGTACCCAAGGCTGGGTCATCGGCAGCAGGAGTTACGGTAACTTTCAAGGTGCGGGATGTGCTCTTACCCTTGGTGGTGGTTGCCACAATCTTCAGTTCATGATTACCTACAGGCAAAGTTTGGTCGATAGTATTACCTTCGGCAATCTGAGTGCCATCGAGCAACCATGTCACAGTGGTGTAGTGAACTGGAGTCACCTTGATTTCCATCTTATAATTAGTCTTGCGGTCTATCTTGGAATCAGCCAAGTCGGTGTTCAAGATACGTGGATTGTCATCTTCGCTGACAGTGAAGTATGGTTCATCGTCAGAAGAGCAAGAAGACAAGGTAGATGTACCAGCCAGTGCGAAACCCACGGCTAAGAGCATCATCATAGCCTTCAAGACTTTTCCCTTATATTGTTTCATTGTCTTATTCATAATTAATTATTCTATTCTATTGTCCTATAAGACTTAACATTTAACACTTAACATTAAACACTACTTGCTATATCCCTTTCCGAATGGAGGATTGAAGTTTGGCTGAAGGTTTACATCAGCCTTGTCCCACCAGAGGCGCTTGTGCCAATCGTCTGTACCACCCATGCGGTCGATGGCAGCCTTGTAGTTGGCATTGTTGTACTGAGCTTCCAACTCAGGATACTGCAAGCGGACAGGCATTGACCAGTTAGAATCCGTATAAGTGAAACCATTCTTGGTCAAGAGATCACGATTCAAGATGGCAGGATAGTCTGAGCGGCGCATGTTAGCCCAACCCTCAGAAGGGTTCATCATGTGGAGAATCCAAGCCTGGGTGTTGATGGTCTCCTTAGGATTGTCACCCAACGGATTGTTAGCAATGAACGCATCTATCTCTTCCTTGGAAATCTTGTTGGATGTAAGATAGTAGTTGTTGAGCAACTCCATGCTGGCACGAACACCAGCCTCGTAGTGACTCTCAGCATCACCACCACCTACATTCCAACCCTTGGATGCAGCCTCAGCCTTGAGGAACTCTACCTCGGCATAGCTCATCAAGTCGCCAGGACAAGAAGGCATCTCGAAATCGATGTTCAGGCAAGGACGACTAGCTCGGGCTATATAATCAGAGTTGGCATAAGTGTTCTTGTCTATCTCTGCATACTTCTTCAAAGTAGGAAGGTCATCCAACGTAGCTGGATTCATCCAGTCTGTGTACCAGGCTGCACCAGGGTTGCAAGGCTCCTCACCGAGGTTCTTGCTCTGGAAATAAGCCAGGAAATCATCGGTCAAGTCGATGTTCTGCTCCTTATCTGGCTTCACCTGACTACGCTTGATATTGTAGTAGTGACGGCAGATGCGATAGAGACGAGGGTCGTTGGTATTCTGCAACTGATAGAACAAGGTAGAGCATATCATGGTAGGCGATGTGGCATCCTGACCATAGAGAGTCTCTCCCAATGCATTGGCACGGAAATCGTAGTCGTTGGCTCCATCATAATAGGTAAATGGTGCATCAGCATACTTGATATAAGCATCATCTGCTGCACTGGCGATAGCACCGGCAGCTACAGCCTTCTCAAACTCCTCCTTTGCCTTCTGTGGATTAACATCGGAAATGCGCATGGCATAGCGCATACGGAGTGCATTGGCATACTTCTTCCACTGAGCTACATCACCACCCATGCTAGTGACATCACCAGAAATGTGGTCGGTACCTGTGCCAAGCTGCTTCTCGCAAGCGTCAAGTTCATCAAAGAACCAGTTGTAGAGTTCCTCTACGGTATCATACTTAGGGTTGGAGATACCTGAGATATAACCCAGACCTGCCTCCGAACAAGGCACGTCACCGTAGGTATCTGCCAAAACTGCCGTGAGATAGACACGGTGGATACGAAGTGCCGCATTCAAGTTTGCCTTGTCAGCAGAATTGTTGATGGCATCCACAAGGTTCTTGATACCGATTTCATAATAGCGGTCCCAAACTCGACGGGTCATATCATCTTCTCTGAAATTAGAACCAGCGTAATTGGTTACATTCCAACCGCCAGCGAAATACTGTGGAAAACCAGTTATATAGTTACGGTAGGTATCCATCAGACTGAAGTCACCGTAAGTCTGCAACAAAGCTGTTGTCAACTGTGCGTTAGGGTCGAGCTCGCTCACCTTGGTCTTGTCGGTATTGATGTTGCTCAAGGTATCATCAGAGCAAGAAGTCATCGCAGTGCCGGTTGCCATCAGGGCGAAAGCCATCATCAGGCTGCTCTTACCTATATATTTCTTGATTATATTGTTCATTTTCTTACCTTATTATATATTAGAACTCTTCTAAAGAAATTGATTCATTTTTTCGAGACTAGAACTTCACGTTCACGTTCAAACCATAACTCTTGCGAGATGGCAGGGAACCATATTCCAGACCGAGACCTGAGGTGTTGTAGCTGGAGTCTGGGTCGATGTTAGGAATGTTCTTCCAAACAATGAATGGGTTACGAGCCACGAAGGATACGGTCAAGCCCTTGACATACTTGCCCAGGATGCTCTCTGGGAAGGTATAGCCGAAAGTAATCTCACGACACTTCACGTAAGAGTTGTCGTAAACGAAGGCACTCTGCACGCCATTTGCCACATGCTTCCAGTAATCTTCAGGGTTCACGGCGATGTCGTTCTTGCGATAAGTACCGTCACCATTGTCGATGACACCATCTACGACAAATCCCTTGCAGTTACCTTCTGCACGCCATGCAGCAAGGTCCTTACCCGAAGCCTTGCGAGCCTCCTCAGAAGTGTACCATTCCTCACGGCCTGCCAATGTTCCCTTTGCCTTACCTGTCTGGTATGCGGAACGCATAGACATAGAGTAGATGTCGGCACCTACCTTCACATCGAAGGATGCAGAGAGGCGGAAGTTCTTGTAGCTGAAGGTTGAGTAGAAACCACCTGTCCAGTCCCAAGTAGAGTTGCCGATGGTCTTGACCTTCTGGTCAATCTTTGGAAGACCAGTAGTTGCATCGACAACCACCTGTCCCTTGTCGTTGTAGAGGAAGTCGTGTCCACGGATAGCTCCATAGTTCTCGCCAACCTGAGCACCTACTGATACACCGCACCATGTGGCCTTGGCAAGTTCAAAATAGTCCATGCCATCGGTGAGCGACTTCACCTTGTTGGTATTCTTCGAGAAGTTGACACCCAAGTCCCAAGCGAAGTCCTTGATCTGCAAGGCACGGGCATTGAGGGCAATCTCGACACCCTGGTTCTGAATCTCACCGGCATTGATGAGGCGGTAAGCATAGCCAGAGGTGGTGGTTGAAGCCAAACTCAAAATCTGGTTCTTGGAGTTCTGGTTGTAATAGGTGGCATCCAAGCCCAAGCGTCCGTTAAGGAACTTCATCTCCAAACCTACCTCGTAAGAACCTGTCATTGTAGGCTTCAAATCCTTGTTCGGCTGTGTTGAGTTGGCTATCATACCGATGGTATAACCCGAGTAGCTGTACTTGCCCGTGGTATAGTTGAGTGCCAACAGGTATGGATCGGTATCGCTACCTACCTTTGCCCAAGATGCGCGAATCTTACCATAATTGATGAACTTCTTGTTCTTGATAAACTCAGAGAAAACCAAGCTACCAGATACAGAAGGATATACATATGTATTGTTATTTGTAGGGAGCGTAGACGACTTATCGCCACGGAGGGTTCCCTCCAAATAGTAAGTATGCTTGTAGCCGAGGCTCGCGCTGGCATAGAGAGAGCTGATCTGCTTCTTGTACATACTCTCACGAGTGTTCTGTTCCTGATAGTTCATGATATTCTGGATGCCATCCATCTGCTGGTTGAGACCGATGTTTGTAGTGGTCTTGTTGTTCACCTTGAAGATGTTACCACCAGCGGTAGCGTTGACATCGAAGTCGCCCCATGAGTTGTTGTAGAGGGCGAGTATCTCGGCATTAAGTGTGCGGTTGTTGAAGATTTGGTCGGTAAGCTTTCCGGCAGGAGTTCCTGGAGTTGTCTTGGCGATGAAGTCCTCGAAGTTCATACTGTTGATGTCGGTACCAATAGTACCCTGCAACTTGAAGTGCTTGTTGATGTTCCAGATTGCCTTACCCGTAAAACGGAACACGTCCTTGTCGGATGTATTGCTGTTCTTATAGAGATCCCAGTATGGGTTCTTGTTATACTGATCGTTACCATTCCAGTTAGAGTAGTTGCCGTCGGCATCCTCATAGTGCTTCAGCCAAGCCTGGTCGTAGGTACCCGCCAGGGTCATGAGGTTCTTACCCACGTTGCTCTGAGAGTCACCAAGGGCAGGACGGTTCTTTACCTTCTCACGAGTATAGTTGGCGGTGAAGTCGAAGTCAACAGGACCTGCTGAGGTATTCACACGGAGGTTGAAGTTGTCACGACTCATATTGGTATTTGGCAAGATATCCTTGTTGCGCATATCCGTAACAGAGAAACGCATACCCGTCTTACCGGAATTTACTGAGAGGATGGCAGAATTCTGAGTGGTGAAACCTGTACGGAAGAAACCAGAAGCATTGTTAGGATGCATCATGAATGGACGTTCCTCGCCATCAAAATATTTGAACATGAAGTCATCGGCCTTAGGACCCCAACTGGCATTGGTACCAGAGGTGCTGGATGTAGGAAGCTCGCCATTGTAGCCAGCACCGTATATCTCCTGGATATCGTCCCATTTAGCCAACTGGGTATCGATAGTATAAGAACCATTGTACTCCACGGAAATTCTATCCTTCTCCGCCTTCTTGGTCGTAATCAAGATAACACCATGGGAAGCACGGCTACCATAGAGGGCAGAGGCAGCAGGACCTTTCAATACGGTCATCGTCTCGATATCGTCAGGATTGATGGCAGAGATACCATCACCGAGGTCATAACCACCAGCTTCACCAGCACTGCCAAAGTTGGTATTATCCAAAGGCACACCATCCACCACGTAGAGAGGCTGGTTATTGCCTGCCATTTCTGTATTACCACGAAGAAGCACGCGGGTAGAACCAGAAGCACCGCCAGCGGTGTTCTGCACAACGAGACCAGCCACCTTACCTGAAAGAGAGTTGATGACATTGGTTTCCTTCGCCTTGGTGAGTTCCTCACCTTTAACCTCCTCCAAGCCATAGCCCAAAGCCTTGCGGTCGCGCTTGATACCGAGGGCGGTAACAACGACCTCATTCAAGGCCTTACCATCCTCTTGCATCTGTATTTTCATGCCATTAGCAGCTTTCACGGTCATCGTCTTGTAACCGATGTAGCTCACTTCGAGCATTGCTCCAGGCTTGCAGTTCAACGTAAAGTTACCATCTATATCGGTAACGGCACCGTTGGTTGTACCAGCCACCTTCACGCTAGCGCCAATCAAGGTTTCGCCAGTAGCATCCACCACTGTACCCTTGATGCCTTGGTTCTGCTGAACGCTCATCGCTGCATTGTTCATCTGGGCAGCGAGAATGGCAGAAGCAGGCATCCACATCAAACCTGCACCGAGCAGGCCGAGAAACATAGTTTTCTTTCTCATAATTGATATATTGTTTTTAGTTTAACATTATTCTTTCCCAAAGATTCCTTCGAGAATCCAAGGAGCATTCACCTTCATACTCTTGAAACGGTCGAAGATGCCATACTTCTCAGAGCCGTTGCCGAAGTGGTTGTTGTCCCAAACGAAAGTAGAGAAGCCTCGTTTGCGAGCCTCCGTAGTCAAGAACTTACAGTAGTAGGTCATGTTTTCATGCACTTTCTCTGAGTTTGACTTATAGTGATCGGTTACTCCCCACTCTCCTATAACGATACCCAGTCCTTTGTTGCTCCAGGTATTCACCACCTTGTCGAAGAAATCCGTCATCGTCTTCTCGTTGTCTGCAGGTATCTTGCCAGCATCCTTGTAGGCATCACCCCAGTAATCGTAGGTGCAATCGCCGGCGTAGCTCCATGGCTGATAGTAGTGGAATTCCACACTCATATAGTTGTTGCCATTGCCTTCGGCATCCTTTGGAATGATGAAATCTCCATTCTCGATGCCAAACCATGGGTTACAAACGTAAGTCTGTAAGATGAGGTGGCGCTTGGCATTGTTGCCGCCTGTGGCACGAACCACATCCACGAATATCTGATTGTAAGCATTCTGCACTTCGAGGTTCTCGGCAGTAGGTTTGCCCCAGTTATCTTTGATATGCACTTCGTTAGTTCCTGCGAAAGCAAGACGATAATCATAATTGGCAAACTCAGAGGCGATATTCATCCAGAGGAGCGCAAGCTTCTGGCAGTTTTCTTCCTTATATTGATAGGTAGGACGACTTTCGAGCCATTTTTCATGATGCACATTGATGATAACCTTCAAACCGTTGTCAAGGCACCAGCCCACCACCTCCTTGATGCGAGCAATCCAAGCCTTGTCGATGCTCATCGCCTGAGCGTTGGTAATGTGGCACTGCCAACGGATTGGAATACGGATGGCATTGAAACCTGCCTTCTTCACGGCTTGTATCATCTTCTTGGTAACAACGGGATTGCCCCAGGCTGTCTCTGCATGGATAGAACCATCAGGGTTGCCAATCTGCATCGACTCACCATCCTGTCCAGGAGCTGAGCACTCGAATTCGTTGCCAAGATTCCACCCCACAACATCTTTATTCCATTGCTGGGCAGTAGGTATGGATTCGCCTACACCATCAGAACTGCCGGATGAGGGCAATGTACTTGCTTCGCATGAGAAACATGTGAAGACGCCTATTAAAAAGAGGCTAATTTTCAAAAAGTTCCTTCTCATTTTTATGTTTATATTGTTATTGTTTCGTTTTTTAAATAACTGTTTGACTTACGTAACAGAATCTGGTTGCAAAGATAAAGAAAAGGAACTTTCAGAGGGTTAGATAACAAACAAAAAAGGTTTCAATTCAGACATATCGTCTAAACAGAAACCTTTTCTTTGGATTTAAAACTCTAATTTACAGATACTTACTTGGAGAAACTCCAAAGTGCTTTTTAAATACAGTACTAAAGTACTTCACATTTACAAAACCGGCTTTCACAGATACATCCAGCACACTATCCCCCTGTTTCAGGAAGATTGCAGCCTGCTCCAGACGTATCAAACGCATAAAATCCTGCGGACTTTGGCCCGTAAGAGTCTTCAGCCTACCATAGAAAAGCGTTCTGCTCATCGCCATCTCTCTACAGAGTCGGTCAATATTAAAGTCTGTGTCGCTCAGATGAGTCAACACCAAACGGGTAGCTTTATCTACAAAAGCCTGGTCTTGCGGATTCAGAACAGTTTCTGCAACATTTTCGAATGTCTGGCCTTGCTTATTCAAGACAGTATCATCCTTTTTCTCTTCAGAAGTTCCAGTAGGTTCCAAGTGTTCATCGGAAGAATCAGAACCCACAATCTGCTCGGAAGAAGCAGACCCAGAAGCAACCTCTCCTCTAACAAGAGCAAGGCTTCTGTCCATATAATACTGACTCAACCGGCGACGATTCTTCAAAATACTGGCAACCTTGCTCGCAAGAATAGCAGTATCGAATGGCTTGGCTATATAGTCATCAGCACCAAGTCCGAGTCCCTCTATCATAAAGTCACGACCAGCCTTAGCAGTCAGCAGGATAACAGGCAGCCATGATGTTTCCTTATTTTCCTTGATGCTGCGACAGAACTCATCTCCGTGCATTCCCGGCATCATGACATCAGAAACAACGATATCACATACCCCGCCCTCTTTCAAATATTTCAAGGCAGCCTCTGCACTCTCCACATCAACGACTTGATAAGAATCACCAAAAGTCATTCTGATATATTTGCGAAGATCTTCATTGTCATCGACAAAAAGAAGTGTATCCGTTGAAACATCACCATCCTGCAGAACCGTAGAAGACACAGTCTGGCAAGTTGCATCATGCTTATCTTCAGCTAAAGAAGATTCAGTTGCAACATTTTTCTTTTCTTCTACAAGCCGGACAGAAGAATCTGTTACATGACCTAATGGCATCTTCACACAGAAAGTAGTACCCTTTCCTTCCTCACTTACGAAACTAAGCTTTCCTCCTAATTTCTCTACAAGCTTCCGTGTAAGCATCAGTCCTAATCCACTTCCCATTTCCTGAGAATTTATCGCATTAGAAGCCCTGAAGAAGGTCTTGAAGATACTCTTAATTTCGGCCTTTGGAATACCTATACCTGTATCACATACATGAATCATAGCCATCTTACCTTCAACAGAAGCCGACAACGTAACCTTTCCACCTTGAGGTGTATATTTGATAGCATTCGAGAGAAGATTTTCCAATATCAAATCCATCATTTTGACATCAGAATGAATCTGTTGCTGCGGACACGTTTCAATACACAGTTGAATATGCTTCTCCTGAGCTGCCAATACAAACTTTTCCAACTGCACACGTAAAAGCATCGGCAATTCTATATCTTGCAGGCGAACCTGTTCGGCAGACTGCTCTACCTTTTGGAAGTCAAGCAATTCTGTAACCATCTTCAACAGTTTGTTGCCGTTGCGATGCGCCATATCCAAGAATCCACGACTTTTCTCACTCAAGTTGGAATCATTAGCCAGATTATCAAGAGGAGCCAACACGAGACTCAAAGGAGTGCGTATGTTATGGGCAGTATTAACGAAGAAATTGATTTTCTCATCATAATACTTTCGCTGTAAGCGCTCTTTGTAATACTGCCAGACAAAATATAAGATGGCAGCAAAAATACAGAGATAGATAATCCATGCCCACCAGGTATTCCACCAAGGTTGGGCTATATGAATTTCCAAAGTTGTTTCTCCCAATTCTCTACCATTACTTCTGCAGATAGCCTTTACATGAAGCACATAGCTGCCCGAAGGCAAATTTACAAATCGTGCCAACTGATTAGAAGATGGTTTACTCCAATTACGGTCGTATCCTTCCAAATAATATTGATATTGAATATCATACTGGTATTGATAATTGATACTCTCGAAAGAAACAACCAGCGTATTCTCATTATGGCTAAGTTTCAATTTGCCTTCCTTCAACATTTCAAAGAGACATTCATTCCAGTAATCGGAACGTTCGACACCTTCAACCTCAACACTATGAATACGAAGTGGAGCGGCATAATTCAAACCTTTGGCAAACATAGGAGTCAAAGCGACAACTCCATCGTTGCTGCCAAAAAGCACCCTGCCATCTGAAGTACACGCAACAGACATTCGGTTATACTCACGTTCCATTCCCTTAAAGATGTTGAGGTTTACTATCTTCCCCTGTTTCATGAACGCCAATCCTTTATCCGTACTGATCCACAAATTGCCATTAATACCTTTTATAAGTCCATAAACAGTATTAGAAGGCAAAGCGTCCTGATTGGTATAACGCTTAAACTTCTTTGTCAGGAAATCATAATCATAGAGTCCTCCTCCATCCGTTCCAATCCAGATATGACGGGAATCCTGAAAAGACATACTGTTGACAAACAAATTAATGTCTTTACCGGGATACTGTTCAGGATAAAAGAAACGACGAGGATGCAAAGGTTCACGCTTATCAATCAAATAGCCTCCATGCGAAGTTCCTACAGCTATAAAACGCTTATCCAGTGATTCCGTGATGCATTGCACTTCGTTGACAGGCAGATAGAATACCGACTTTCCCGTTCCATTCAAATTATATTTATCTGAAGGGAAACAAGCCATATCTCCATCCAAACATCCCACCCAAATATTACCATCGCTATCAGTAAAAAGACTGAATACGTAATCACTCTTCAACATTCCTGTTTCCACAGAATAAGCAGGCATACTAGTGCCATCAGCATGAACCTGATATACGCCATTACCATAGGTACCAACCAGAATTCTGCCGTCTACAGTCTGACAAATCGTAAGCGCCACCTTATTATATAATCCATGATGCCAAAGACGAGTCTGCGCATCATAAACACTTACTCCTTTATCTGTGGCATACCATATTTTCCCATCACGGCTTTGGAAAACATCGTTCACACAATTATCTATCAGTGATTGATTGTTGAGATATTCATGTGTGATATATTCCAATGTATGTTTCATCGGTATTGCCAAATCTACTCCTCCCGAGTAAGAGCCTGTCCATAAATCGCCAAAACGATCGCAGCATAAGGTATATAAACCAATACCATTCAACACGTTACCAGGACGTCCGTCTGTATCAAGCAAGAGTCTGGTTTGTTTGTTCGAACTGTCATAAGCATATATTCCTGCTCCATCTACAGCCATCAGAAGAGTCTGCTTATCATATAAAATGATTGAACGTACTGGAATTTTAGGAATGTTTTGCAAAGATTGGAAATCAGCAGATTTTATCAGCTTCCAAGTACGATCATCCACTACTTTAACTCCTTCGTGAAAAGTACCCAGCCAGATACGATGTCCCGCAATATCATGATAAGAGGATACTACAGAACTGCCACTAATCTTCTTTTCTAACTTCCGGGCAGACATCGAATAGCAATAAACATCTTTAAATGTTCCTATCAAGAGTTTCTGACCTATAAATTGGATATGATTAATATAGGTATTTTTCAATACAAACCTACCCTTAGCTGTCTCCCGAACTATCTCCTTTCCATCAGTAGCTGCTGATAAGCAATAAATGCCTCTATCCATAGCTAACCAGAAATTGCCCTTTTCGTCTACCAACAGTTCGTTCAACACGATACTTCCACCTAAAATATGCTGAAGATTACATTTCAAGACAAATGCATCTTTCCTCTTATCATATATATACACCTTTCCCTTGTTGTCGTAGGCGTAAATCAGATGTTGCGCATCCTTAGTCAGTTTAATACATCTACCACTAGCATCACTATACGGCATCTCTGTGTATAAAGTATAATTGGTTACTTGTTGCCCATTATATCGGTCAACTCCACGCTTAGTACTTATCCACATGGCACCATCCTCAGCCTCGACAATAGAATAAACTCGAGGGCTGGAAAGACCATTGTCTGCATTGAGATTGGAAAGCATGAACATATTTCTGGAAATATGCGCATATGCCTGAAGAGCCGATGCCAACAGCAGCAATATAATGAGAGTACAGGATTTATATCGTTTCATAATTCTTTCATTGATCTTATTTGGGGACAAAGATAATACAAAAAAATGAAAAACAAATAGAATAATGAGATAAAATGAAAAAAATCTATTATCTTTGCAAGATATTAATATAAAGATATAGACTATGATCAAAAGATTATTATCCTTTCTAGACGCATCGCCAGTGAATTTCCTGGCAGTAAAGAATATCTCCGAGGAATTGGAGAAGAACGGGTTCCGCCGTATGAACCCACAGGAGCCTTTGGGCAAGATTGAAGCGGGCGAAAAGTTCTTCGTTACCAAGAACGGCTCTTCCATCTACGCCTTCCAAATCGGAAAGAAGCCTTTGGCAGATGCCGGTTTCCACATGATCTGCGCCCACTGCGACTCCCCTACCTTCCGCATCAAGCCAAATGCTGAGATGCTCTGCGAGGGCGGTATCGTGAAACTGAACACCGAAGTTTATGGTGGTCCTATCATGTCAACCTGGTTCGACCGTCCTTTGACCTTGGCAGGTAGAGTCATCGTGAAGGGCGAGGACGCGATGAATCCTCAGACACTCCTCCTTCATGTGAAGCGCCCATTGCTGCAGATCAGCAATCTCGCTATCCACTTCAACCGTCAGGTGAACGATGGCGTGAAGTTGAGCAAGCAGAAGGATGTACTACCTATCCTCGGCATCATCAATGATGAACTGGAGAAGGGTAATCTCCTGATGAACGTGATAACCGGCGAACTGAATATCAAGAAAGAGAATATCCTCGATTTCGATCTCTATCTGGCTGATGCCACTCCAGCCTGCACCTTTGGTGTACACGATGAGTTTATCTCTTCAGGCAGACTCGACGACCTGTCTATGTGCTGGGCTGGTGTAGAGGCGATGATTGCATCTGATGCCAATAATACCACTCAGGTTCTAGCCATCTTCGATAATGAAGAAACAGGTTCTCAGACCAAACAGGGAGCCGGAAGTCCATTCCTTTCTTATATGCTCCAGCGCATTGCCCTGGCTCAGAGCGGTACAGAAGAGGCTTATTATCAGGCAGTAGAGCGTGCCTTCATGATTTCAGCCGATAATGCGCATGCCTGGCATCCTAACTACAGCGAGAAGTTCGACCCTACGAATCATCCTAAGTTGGGCGGTGGTCCGGTCATCAAGTTCAATGCAGCCCAGAAGTATGCGAGCGATGCTGTATCAGCAGCCATCTTCGCCAACATCTGCGATGCAGCAGGTGTACCATGCCAGCGTTTCGTAAACCACAGCGATGTAGCAGGTGGCAGCACCTTGGGCAATATCCTCGCCTCTTCCATCCCATTGAAGGGTGTGGATATGGGCAATGCCATCCTCGC
>JAJWAL010000182.1:0-3474 GCA_021618535.1 Segatella copri
CTCGTCACATTCTCGGTATTAAGATTCTCTATGCCTTCTATTTGCGTCAGATTTTTGAAATTCACGAACCACGCATAACAATTCGTAGGTCTTGCATTGGCAAACGAGGCTTCGAATACAACTTTGAAAATTTTACTGGCGTAAGTGAACCATTTTGGCCAATTCTCGCCACTATTGAGTTCATACTCATTTTCACCCAAAGTCTTCTTGTATCCACAACGGAAAGTCAGCGTGCCGTCAGCATATTTCACCCAAGGGCGGTTATCATAAGCCTTGTCACGGAAGTATCCACCGGCTGTCTTGGCATAGGTCTTGTCGGTAGCCTTGCCTTTTGTCCATTCTTCTTCGCCTTTGAGTTTTTTGCAATTGTAGAACATATTGAAACTCGTAGATACCTGGGGTGTTACAAACTTACTGCTGGCGTAGATGGTGGTGAGAGATGAGCAGTTATAGAACATGTATCCCATATCCGTCACCTTCGCTGTATTGAAATGAGTAACATCTAGCGAGGTGAGAGATGAGCAGCTATAGAACATGTATCTCATATTTGTCACCTTCGCTGTATTCAGATATTCCAGGCCTGTAATTGTTTCCAGCTCTGTGCGACTTCCAAAGAAACCGTACAACGTTGTAGGAGTGTATGTGCTAAAGCTCTTATCGAAAACGATATGCTTGATAGTGCCATTCCCTAAATTATTAATGATATTCTCCACCGTCATCTTATCTTCCACCCAAGCACTATTTTTAGGAAGGGTTTCACCCACATTTTTCTTGAAAGTCAAAGTTTGGGTAGAGGATTCATACGTTGCTATATACTTAGAACTGGAAGCTGCCTTCTGCGCCACCATACGTGTAGGCAGAAGCAACAACATGAACAACATCAATGGGAATAGGGCGAGTCTACAGAACTTTGCCCCCCCATAGTTCATACGGTCGACATGCGACCCATAGGATTGATTGGTAAGATTTTTCATAAATGAATATTATATTTGTTATTAATATTTGTCTGCTTATTGCCGAAACTCACTCCAGGAAATACAGGAGGTTTAACGACATGATGAATATCGATACCAGAAATAGAAAGATATAAAACTGTTCCTGTTTGAAGAAATCACGAAAGGTGATGCGAGCCTTCCGATGTTCCTCAAGATACATTCTGTACTCATGTATCATGGCATATACGAAGATGATACCTAACATGAGTGCAAACACCCCGATGATGATCAGAGCCAATTCTATCCTTGGTATGGTTTCTAATATTTCTTTCATGGTGCAAATATAGTGTTTTTTTTTCAAAAAAGGTGTCGCATTCCTCTGTTTAGGTGTCGCATTCCTATCAAAAAGGTGTCGCATTCCTATGAATGCGACACCTTTTTTAACGTATTTTTTCATTTCGCGATGCGTTTTCCTGGTATTTATCGAAAAATGGTTAGTCCTGCTTTATATCCTCTGCGGCTACATTTTTAGCCATTTTCTCCTGCCATTCGGTAGGAGTACAGCCTTCCTTTAACTTGAAAATGCGGTACAGATAGGGACAGGCAGAGAAGCTGCAAAACGTACCTCGGCAAGCCAGAGGCGGAAGGTGGAGTTTAGAAATGAAGTGAAGTAGCGTGCCAACTCGTTCTTGGAAATATCCAGCGAGCGCGACAGGATAACCATGACTCAATATGGTATCCCCCCGCTGGCGCACCAGTCTTCCAGCTTCTTTCACTTCTCTTTCCGGAGTCTTTCAGAAAGCTTCGAATGTAAAGTCTTTTCCTTGTCAGTATATTCAAGTAACTTGCGAAACTTTAGTTACCATATAACCAAGGGTCTATACGCCACCTGTTCATCGTGACATATAGACCCTTGTCGTTTCCCGTAATCAGATATATACTGTTAACCTAATTATATTTTAATGACGAGAGATCAGCACTATCCCTGTCTATCATTTGAAAGACGAAGGGATAACCTTCACTTTCTTCCATATTAATTTCAAATTAACTGTTTATAGACAGGGATGCGGATTTTGTCTAATTGTTCTGCTGTCAGAGCCTTGACATCATCGTTAACCGTAAAATACACAGTAGGATATCGGTACTTACCATTAGGCATAAGTACCTTCGTTACCTGCTTGATAATCCCAGCTATTAGGGCTTATTAGGGACTTACCCCCATTAGACAACACACATGCTAGTCAAACCAAAACATGTTTGCATGCAAACATGCAAACATCGTAAACCCTGTCTACGATTTCAATTTTGCTTAGTCTTCTTCCTCTGCCGATTCCTGCTTGATTTCAAGCAGTGTACGTTCATACACCTCCTGCAACTGATAACTTGCCACACCTAACGGAGTGGTAATACCACGCAAAGACCATTCAACAACGGACGAGTCTTTATCCTTGCAAAGGAGAATGCCAATGCTTGGATTGTCTCCTTCTCCTTTAAGCAACTCATCTGCTGCCGAAACATAGAAATTCAGCTTGCCGATGAACTCAGGCATAAAATCCACGATTTTCAACTCCACTACCACATAGCATTTCAACCGAGTATGGTAGAATATCATGTCGGGGAAGTACGCCTTTCCGCTTGGCGTATCAAGTTCTATCTGCCGACCTACATACGCAAAGCCCTTACCCAGTTCCAAGAGGAAACGAGTAATATTGGTAGCCAACTTATTCTCCAAATCCATTTCGCTGAACTTGCTCGGTAAAGAGAAGAAATCCAACTTATATGGATCTTTTATAATCTCTGCAGCCAATAGGTTTTGCGGTTGCGACAATGTAACATCAAAGTTGTTCAACGCCTTGCCTGTATGCTCATACAATTGAGACTTAACAACATACTCCAATTCTGTACGGCTCATGTTGTTTTCAACTACCTTATTAAGATAGAACAAGGCTTCGTTTATCGTATCGCATTTGGAAACAATTACCGTTTGGTGTCTCCAAGGCACACCAAGCAGAATCTCCGGAATTGGTGTGTTGGCATTATCCACTTTCTGTAATTGTCCACCAGCCTGGTGGACAAATTCTATTTGACTTGAATAGAACGCAAACCACCGTTTGATATCATACAAGTTGGTCCTGGAAAATCCCTCACTCTGAGGAAATTCCGCACGCAAGTCAAGACTAAGTCTTCCAATAACTTTTGCCCCCCACTTATACTGTTTCTGTTTCTCACAAATGTCCTCGCCCAAACTCCAATAGAATTTGAGCATTTCTGTATTCACTTTGACTGCAGCTTTAAGCTGTGCCGCATGAAAGCGCTTTTTCAAGTCAGACAACCACTTCACATAGTTCTTGTCTGCCATGAATGAGTCGCTGTTCACAAACTGTGGTATATTGTTCTTTTCAGCCATAACACCTAATCTATCTTTAAAAATCAACTTTCCCGCAAAGTTACGACTTTATTTTCAAACCCACAAGAGTTTTTTGGGAAAAGTTTTAGAAAAAGTTATCAGATAGTATTGGGATAGCAAAATCTTTACTTT
>JAJWAL010000183.1:0-3472 GCA_021618535.1 Segatella copri
TGCACAACATTATCTTTCATGTCTTACCCTTTCCTTCTTTTCATTCATTTTCTTCACTTGGCTAGGCAGCATTGGCAGTGGCGGCAAGAGTTTCTCTGCTTCCTGCAGGAATCCGATGCTCCTCAACAAAGAAAGAATAGTGCCAAAGCCTATGTTCTTAGCTTCGCCTTTTTCAAACTGGCTAATGGTGAAAATGCTCACACCAGCCTTTACAGCCACCTCTTTCTGAGTGAGATTGCTGAACAGACGATATTGCTTGAATCGTCCTCCCAATTCTGATATAATCTCAGAATTAGACTTTGCCTCTATACCATATTCCGTAATCATGCTGCAAATATAGTTATTTCTTTATTTATCTCCAAATATCGGGATAAATATTTAAATATCTTTAGTTATTGCAGAAGAAAAATCGATATAAAAAAATCCGCACGACTCTAGGAGCCATGCGGATTCTGATATATAATGTAGCTAGCAATCATTGATGTTCTCAAGTTACTTTGCCACCTTGAATATGGCAGCACTAATGCCTGAAGCTTTGATGGCATCGGTCTTCTTGCCTGATTTATATACAACCTTTCCTGTAGAAAGAACGGAAACAGGCTTGCCGCCGACAGAACTGATGTTTAGAGATGCAGCCTTGGCGCCAGGATTCACGACAACAACATACTTCTCTTCACCCAAAGTACGCTCATATACCATTGGATATTCCTGACCTTTCTGGTTCAAGAGCTTCCAATCACCCTCATTATCAAGAGCCTTGGCAGAATGACGCAAAGCAGTCAGCTTACGGGTATATGACAACAGAGAATTCTGATCTCCCTGCTGAGCCTCAACGGTCAACTTTCCGTTTTCCGTATCTACAGGGAAGTAGAGTTTATCGGGCGCACTCGTAGAAAATCCGGCATTCTTGCCCTTGGTCCACTGCATCGGAGTGCGGGTACCAGAGCGCTCATTGCTACCCTCCTTGTTAGGGAGATCCATCTGATACTTCATACCAATCTCATCACCATAATAGATAAATGGAACACCTGGCATGGTGAGGAAGAAGGTCATCGCCACCTTCAGCTGGTCTGGCGTGTTGCGGGTACCGATGTTAGGACGCTGGTAATCGTGGTTGGCAGATGGAACAGCGATGTAGCCGAGATTCTTGGTGGCATTATATGCCTTGGTATAGTTCTCGCTAAATTCCTTAAGCGAACCCTTGCCCTGCTTGTCGAAATAGCAGTTCTGATAGCTCTGCTCCCATTTGCCCCATGGAGTCTTGCGGTCGAAGAACAGAGAGGCATAGCCCTTAAGACCGAAATGGATGTAGAAATCGATGTTGAAACCGGCAGGAATGGCTTGCTGCGGATTAGCCCACTCAGAAATCAGGACGGTCTCAGGATAGTACTTGTCCTTCCATGCACGCATCTCATTCCAGAGTTTGGAAACCTCCTTCTTGTCAGGGTCGTTCTTGATGAGCGATGACGCCATATCAACACGGAATCCATCCACACCCTTATCAAACCAGAAAGCCATGATGTTACGTATCTCCCTGCGAACAGCCTGTGGTCCAGGCGCATCTACGCTCTGCTCCCAAGGATGATTTGGGTCTGGATGAGCAAAGCCATAGTTCAAGGCTGGCTGGCACTCGAAGAAATTCTTCTCATAATACTTGGCACGAGGAGCATTCGCCTCCACATATCTGCCTCGGGTACTAGACTCCGGACTTGCCTCCTGATGACGGGCTTCTATTTCTTTCTTCTCGCTCTCAGGAATATCGTTCATCCAGATATAATAGTCGCTGTAACGCTGGTTTGGATCTTTCTCGGAAGACTCCTTAAACCAGGCACACTTGGTGCTGGAATGTCCTGCCACCAGGTCGAGACAAACCTTCATGCCACGCTTATGGGCCTCATTGACCAATGTAACCAAATCGGTATTGGTACCGAATCGAGGATCCACCTTGTAGAAATCAATGACATCATAGCCACCATCAAACCATCCCGACTCAAAGATCGGATTGAGCCAGAGGGCGTTCACACCCAGCGACTTGATGTAATCCAACTTGGAAGTGATACCCGGCAGGTCACCAATACCATTGCCATCAGTATCCATATAGGAAGATGGATAAATCTGATAGAAAAGTGCATCACTCAACCAAGCCGGTCCCTTCTTCTGTTCTGCCTGAGCAGAAAGTGTGGTTGCCGCCAAGGCAGCAACCAACAACATTTTATTCATTCTTTTCATAAGCATCATTATTAATCCAAGAAAAACTCTCTCCAATAATAACTTCAAATCCTGCTTTTTATTGTGCAAGAATGCTTATAGCGAATCCACCACCTGCAACGGAGTTCAACTTCAAGACAGACTTGCTGGTTACAGTCTTCTTGGTGATGACATAAGCCTGCGGATTGGTCTTGTAGTTGGCATTCTTTGCATCCTGATAGATGGTAGCCACATACTTCTTGCCCTTGTCGAGGAAATCGAGCTTTACGGTAGATTGATGAGCCTTCATGCCCGTAACGCCACCGACAAACCAATTATCAGAACCCTTTGCCTTGCGGGCAGCGGTGATATACTCCATTGGTTCAGCCTCCAGATAGATAGACTTGTCCCAATCTACAGCCACATCCTTGATAAACTGGAAGGCATCCATGTGCTTCTCGTAATTCTCAGGGAAATCAGCAGCCATCTGCAATGGACTGTACATCGTTACATAGAGTGCCAACTGACCGCAGATGGTAGAGTTGCAATGAGAACCATTGGCGCAATCCATTTCAAAGATACCCGGTGTATAATCCATCGGACCACCCTGCAGACGGGTGAAAGGCAAGATGGCGGTATGTCCCGGTTTGGTACCTCCGAAAGCCTGATATTCAGTACCGCGAGCACTCTCGTTGCCAATCAGGTTAGGATAAGTGCGGCAGAGACCGGTAGGACGCACAGCCTCATGGGCATTTACCATGATGTGATAATCGGCAGCACGAGTTACGGCATGCTGATAGTGATTGATTTCCAACTGACTGTAATGATGCTCGCCACGAGGGATGATGTTGCCCACATAACCGCTCTTTACAGCATCGTAGCCATAATCCTTCATCAACTGATAAGCTCTATCCATATACTTCTCGTAGTTCATTACAGAAGAGGAGGTTTCATGATGCATGATGAGCTTCACTCCCTTGGAATGTGCATACTCATTGAGCGCCTTGATGTCGAAATCAGGATATGGAGTCAGGAAATCGAATACCTTTTCCTTCATATAACCACTCCAGTCTTCCCAACCGATGTTCCATCCTTCTACCAGGACTGCATCGAAACCATGGGCTGCAGCGAAGTCGATGTAACGGCGCACATTGGCATTGTTGGCAGAATGCTTGCCCGATGGCTTGGCATGTACATAGTCGGTTCCATCCAACTTCACGGTAGGATAATCATGGGTATAAGCCCACTCACCCTTACCGGAAATCATCTCCCACCATACACCTAC
>JAJWAL010000184.1:0-3465 GCA_021618535.1 Segatella copri
TTACCCTCGGCAAAAACATTGACCTGACGGGCAAAGGCTGGACGCCGATAGGCACGAACTACGAAAAGCGATACAAGGGTACCTTCGACGGCCGCGGCCATACCATCAAGGGGCTGACCGTTACGACAAATGACCAATTTGTGGGTCTGTTCGGCTCTATCGGTAATGCCGGTACGGTGAAGAACGTGATGATGGAGGACGTACAGATAACAAGCAATCCCAGTTCGGGCTTTGCCGGCGGTGTGGCAGGATATAGCGATGGCACCATTGAAAACTGCTCGGTGTCGGGCAGCGTCAGCGGCACGATGTACGTCGGCGGTGTAGTGGGTGCTCAATGGGAAGGTTCCATCACCGGATGCAGTTCCTCGGCCACAGTGAAGGGAATGGTCGATGTCGGCGGCGTGGTAGGTCAGACGAATGGGGGTGCCACCCTGACCGCTTGCTATGCCACAGGCAACGTGACCTTAGAAATAGACCCCAGAAAGAATATCGCTGGCGGCGGTTTGGTGGGAATGAACGGAGGAAGCCGCGGCCTCCTTGCCTGCTATGCCACGGGCAACGTAACCAGTACGGGTAGTAGCACTGGCTATGTACATATCGGCGGCTTTTTGGGAGATAACTATACCACCGTGACCGCCTGCTATTGGAAGAACAATCATGAACAAGGTATCGGCTACAAAAAGGCAGGCACCGTCACCGAAGTCACGGAGGTGGACGGCACTGGCGTTACCTGGCAGAACGCCGTTGATGCCATGAACACCGCCTTGCAGAACGCTGGTTCAAAGTGGCGTTACGAACTTAAAGGAGCATTGCCTACCTTGAGGAAACCGTAAACCGTCGGGCGGAAAAGTTCCGCCCGCAACGAACTAATGATGTTAATTTCATTATTGGTCAAATAATACTAAATCCCCCATCCTGCTTTCTCAAGCGGGATGGGGGATTTTTCTTTTGTACAGAAGTTTCGCATGCAGGCTCCACACGCCCTGTAAGGGCAGAAGCACCTAGCCCAGGGCATCGCCCTGGGTTATTACGGACGCAAACCTGTCGCCCTGTAAGGGCAAAAGCTTTAAAACTCCAGGCAAAACATAAGGCTTTTGCCCTTACAGGGCGCCTTGCTGATTGCCATTATACCCAGGGCGATGCCCTGGGCTAGGAGCTTTTGGGCCTTCAGCCCGTACTTAAGCCACATGCACAGAACCAACGGACACAGGCTAAAGATTTGGCTAGAAGAGAGACCGAAAACGTTAAAGAATACTAATAAGGTGTCGCATTGCCCACGAATGAGACACCTAAAACCAAAAAAGTATACCAAAAAAAACAAATATTACCCCCCCCACTTTCAAATAAAACCCTTATCTTTGCACCTGGATTTTTATAATCTGTATCAAGTAAGCAATTTAAATGTCGTAAATTATAATCAAAATATAATAGATATGAAGAAAGTTTTAACTAAGAAAAAGTATGTAGTTCCATGTATGCAGATTCTCGAATTGGAATCTACGCAGATTCTCACAGGAAGTAAAGTCAATTCTACACCTTCTGTGAATGGTTTTGAACCCGGTGGTTCTTTTGGTACAGATGACATGGAAGAAAGCAGTCCGGCTAGAAGTACTAGCATTTGGGACTAAATGAATATTAAATGAAATGAATATGAAATTATCCAGTTTATTACCCCAGATGGCTTGCGCCCTCCTCCTTATGTCGAGTTGCTCACAGGAGGATAGTCTGACGCCAGGCAAAAGTCCATCTTCTGTTGGCGGCATCCGCATCACCACGCAGGTATCAGATGTTGCTACCCGTGGCATCACCGAAACTGCCACCTTGCAAAACTTCGGCATCTGTATCCAGGGTTCCGGAGAGAACGCTTCATCTTTGCAATATAATAATGTGGAGATGACGAAGAACGGCGAAGAGTGGACTTCTGCTACCCCAATGCTGTGGCAGAGTGAGATTCCTTCTGCCGACATCATTGCCTATGCCCCTTATCAGGCTGAAATAAGCGAAGCCTTGGCAACCCGGAAGCAGTTCCCCGTATCGGTGAAAGCCGTACAGACTAAAGAAGACCTGTCTTCCGACCTCCTGGTGTTCAAGGCTAAGGATTATGCTCCAACCATCGTCGGCGAGAACAAAGACAAGAATGTAGAGGTGAAGTTTGATCATGCCTTCAGCCAGCTGATGGTAACCTTCAACTTCCATTCCGCCTTTTCCAACGATGAGGTAGATCTGTCAAAGATAGAAGACGTAAAGGTAGAGGGCACTGTTTTGTCAGGCGTATGCGATTTTTCTCAGGACAAGCCGCAGATAACAGTCAAGTCTGATGCCGCAGCCGAGGCCATCACTCCAGAGAATGTTTCTTTCCAGGCAAAGGATGCAGAGCATGCCAGCATCTCTGCCCTATACTCCTGTCTGCTGGTTCCGCAGACCATCCAGGCAGCCAACCAGCCTCTGAAGGTTTCCTTCCGATTGGGTGAAACCACCTATTCATGGAAGGCGAATGCCGACATCACCCTGAGGCAGGGAAAGTATTATACCCTTTCGCTCAACATCAAGAAGACCGGAGCTGTAGTAGAAGGAACGATTCAAGACTGGGTTCCGGCAGAAGGTAACAATGAATACATAGCAAATTAATAACTAGTAAAAAACAAGAGATATGAAGAAATTTAGATTCTTATACATCGCTGCCGCAGCATTGCTGTTTGCAGCTTGCGCTAACGAAGAAGATGGTATCGGCAACAATGGTCCTGTTGCTGCTACAGTAAAGGCGGATATTGCCAACAATATCAAAACCCGTGGAACTGCAGACAACAACAGCTGGACAGCAGGCGATGCTATCGGTGTGCATGTCACATCTACAGGCTATACAACAGGAGACAACAAAAAGTATGTAACAACAAATGGGGATGGTACTTTTGAAGCTGCTGATAATAACAACACCATCTATTTCAAGAACAACGAAGAGACAACGTTTAGCGCATACTATCCTTACAGCGAGTCCTTAAAAAATGGAAAAATGGATTGGAATATGGATGAGGTAAAAGCAAATCAACCATGTAAGGCTGATGTGCTTTTTGCCTCTGGGGCTACAGCAAGCAAAGCATCTCCAACTGTGAATTTTACAGATGCCGAACATCGCTTTAAGCATTGTATGAGTTTGGTTGAATTCAAAATTAAACCAGGGCAGGGTGTCAAAGATAACAATTATAGATTCAATCGCTTAGAGTTGAAAGGAATATTTACAAGCGGTAAATTTGACACAAGAACAGGTTCGGTTGAAAATATTGGTGACAGAGCTACTCTTACTCGTTTTTTTAATGATGTACCTTTTGAAAGCGAAGAAAGTTTTGCTTATATCATGTTGCCGCAAAGCCTTGAAAGCAAAAAAATGGATATAGAGATTTACTTGTTGTTGTATGATAGCGAAGTAAAATACACAACCCCTATAACACCATCCACCAATGGACAATT
>JAJWAL010000049.1:0-20189 GCA_021618535.1 Segatella copri
AATTTTCATACGCTTCTTGATATTAAAGGGTTATAACTATTCAATAAACGCAAAAAGAATCAAAAACTTGCATGAGATTTCAAGATTATTTTATTCCTTGTGTTATTTCATCAATACAGGCTTATTATCATAGCCGTTCATCTTGTTTGTCACTATTGTCGTTCCAAATAACCTCTGGTTCATGTATAGTTTGCAATGGTACTTAAACAATAGAGTCAGGAGCCACTTTCTCATAGTCATTTGGTGAGTGATTGGTTTGCTTTACAAAGGTTTTCTTCTTGGAGAGACAGGCATGACGGAGCTTACTTTGTTACACTCTTGAATGGTGGCAGTAGGCATTTCGTAACAGTGTCAAAGACGTTATCCAAGATTCTAAGACAATTGGTTGCAAGCCAAAGTAATGCGATATGCGCTTGCGGATCTAGTCTGCTTTCAGATTATGTAAACCATGTTCACATTGCCCATTGTCTGCAACTCATTGACTGTGATACATGAAGTGGTGCGATTAAAATTATCGAAAAAAGCAACTGTGGAATAATATTTTTTAAGATAATAGTTTGCTCTAATCCAATATAAATCTGTATCTTTGCAAACAGATAAGCGTTCTGTAATACAAGAAACGGAAGAGGCTGAGAAACAATGCATTGCATTTGTTTCCAGAATCTTACAAAAAAGGCTAAAAAGGAGCGGTACAACTTCATCGCTAACAGGCTGAGAATAAACATATTACATTTGTTGTTCATTTTCTCTGCACTTGTAAAAAGGGTAGTTGTACCGTTTAAAAGATAAAAGCTTAACTATCAGCAATATCCACATGTTGCATCGGGAAATAAGCATAAATAGGGAACGCAGTGCGTTCCCTATTTGCTTTTATACATTACTTCCCCCACTCCTTCTTTACATTAAAGCAGGGACAGGCTTTATTGGCAAACTCATTATGCCCATGAATCGTGGCTAACGGGAATTCCTCCTTCAGCTGCTCGATGAGCGATTGCATCGCCGCCTTCTGGTCTCGGGTTCTTGTGTCCTTCGGCTTGCCTTTCTTCGATAAACCGCCGATGTAACAGACGCCTATGCTGATAGAATTATGTCCCTTGCAATGGGCGCCAACCTCCTCTATCGCACGGCCTACATGGATGCTGCCGTCACGATAAATCACAAAATGATAACCTATGCAGCGCAGTCCGCGCTCCCGGTGCCAGCTGTCAATATCCGCTACGGTGAAGTTTCTGCCTTCCTTGGTCGCACTGCAATGAATGATGATTTCTTTTATCTTACGCATGATAATACTATTTTTAATGAATGAATATTAGAGGCAGAAAATCTAAAATGCTATCGATATTTCATCACTACCCCAATCTATGATACGTAACTTGATACATTCCATCTTTTTAGAAACCTTCCTTAACCGTTCACAAAGTCGGTCGAAATATTCCTGAGAATGAATCACCAGCCCTGATGCTACAGCCTTACCCAGAATGATGCATCCATATTTCAGTGTCATCGGACCATTTCCGGGCTTGAGACAAGGAGAATTGATGCCCACTTCCCAAACAGTCTGCCCCTTCCTCAGGATAACAGGCATTTTCCTACTCTTATTAGCAATAGAAACACAAGCTATCTCGTAGTCTCCTGCTGGCAATAAACGCTCAGGATGTTCTATGGTATTACAAACTTTCGTACCTTTTATAACTAATGTGCCATCTACACCCCAACGGGTAAAGCGACGACGATAAATGATTATTTCCATAAATATTGAAAAAATAAAATTGATTTATTGATAGGGTCATTAAGAATTTCCTTACTGAAAATCCTTAATGACCGAAAATGACCGTGACCGTTAATGACCGGATAAATATTAATGATCACTTTCTTAGAACCACTTTATACCGTAGGTTGAACCTTCTGATAACGCATATCAGGCAGCACACCTATCAATCCCTGTCGCTTCCAGTTTTTCAACATCTGTCTAACAACCTCCCGAGTAACGTTTGCTCCTTTTACGGCAATACTTTGCTGTAATGCCTGCTCGAAGGAGAAAGTAACATCAAGCCGCTCGAAGATAGAATCGTTTCTGCCACGTCGGGTACGATCATAAGTCGTCTGACCACAATAACTCTTGGATGAGAATGCATCCTCTATTCGACTGCGGAAGAAGTAGAGTGCATTGTCCAGCTGATAATCTGCCAGGATATTGAAGGCTTCGAGCATAGTTGGTGTCTGCGTCTTTACGATCATTTCCTTCCATAACAGTGGATTCTGTTTCAGCTGCTTCTCGGCACCCTGGAAACCATGCTTCTGAATCAGCGTTTCAGCCACCTTGCAGAGCATGATGCAGGTCATCATTCTCATGGTTGTAGGACAGATACGGAAACGCTGGCGAGCTTTCACCTTGTCGTCATTTTTCATGGTCTCCAATCGTATCTGTTCCAGCCACTCCCTGCCCTTATTCTCCAACTTAGGCAGAACCACCTCGCCCTCCATCAGGGGCAAGAGATGAGCTATCTGCCGTATGTGCTCACGTTGAGTTTCGGTCAGCACAAAGAGATTGTCTGTAAGCGGAGTGAACGTGTTGTCCGGCGTTCGCGCCACGACAATACGGCTTTGGAAACCATCCGTATAATTGTTCACTACTCGATAGAGTGCATCTGGCGTTCCGCACATCACAACGTTCCACAAAAGATGTTCGATATGAACATTCACCGCATCTGCACTTCTTGCCTCGCGCTCATAGCTCGTTCCGTCGTAAGCCTGTCTTAACATGACAGAAAAATCGCTCATTGCCGATTTCCACTTCTGTGCTACAGTGTCAGCTTCCGGAGTGAACGAGAAGGCGTGCTTGCCTTCAGTATTAGCCAGTCGTTCTGCAAGGTTAGCCACCGTATTATTTAAAGTAAGACATCTTACAGGCAGTTTCGGTTCTTCCGGTTGCTCCTTCTTATTCTTAGCCGCACGCTTCTTGGCTCTCCATTCATCCTCCCGCTGCTGATACATTTTGTCCATCTGTTTCACTTCCGAAGTCCAGATATCAACCACGGGGTCAATACTTCCTTTACCCGAGGCAAAATCACCGGCGATGTAGGAGATGAGATTGAGCGAGTTCATCTTTCCGTGAACTGAAACCTTCACGCCTGTGGCAAGCATTCCGATGGCAGGACAGATGGCTGTGATCACTGGCATAGCCAACGCCGGACCAACAGCGCTGATGGAATCACGCACGCCTTGTGGCATTTTGGGCAAAGCTTCGTAATAGAACAGATCATCCTTGGCGTTAGCTTCGTCCAAGGCATTCACCAGAGCCTCGCTGTCTTCATCTGGATTCCCGTTCGAAGACCCCTGTTTCAGTTTCTCCTGTCTCAGCGCGGCCAGCACATCCTTCAGGCGCTTAGGCATTTGCGTGATTTTCTCGTTCAATGCCGAGTTGATGCAAGCCATCTTTTCCTGTTCTGGGAACCCATCGTAGCAGGGAATAATCTGAGCCAGCAGATTGCGGTCGAAGCCACAGATATGGCGCAGATTCACAGCCAGTTCGAAGGTCAGCGTATTGCGGTTAGAGCGCATCGGCTCCTGCCCATCATTATACAGTTGCCACCACTTCTTAATGATTTCCCCATAAGGAATCCCGAGATAATTGTCCTGAGAGACGGAGGGAGTCGAAGCTGATGAAGGAGAAGATGAAATCGTCGGGGATGAAGCAGCAGAAGAAGAAGAAATTTTCGAATTCTTAAATTCTTGACTCTTAAAACTCCCTTGAGGATTCTTCTTGAATTCTTCCTTCCAAGGCTCATAATGCTTGTTCGCTTTGTGCGCCCCTTCCGGCAGTTCCTCTTGTCCGTATCGTTCACGCTCTTCCAGCACTTTCCCTTCTGCAGCCACGGCAGCCTCATCATAAGTATCCTTGAAGAGTCGTGGCGAAAGAAAGAGCAGATCTTCCCCATCCGATGTAGTAGTGAAATAAACCCGGTTGATGTCGTGAGCCGAAGTATCCATCTCGCATTTCAGCATCGTAGCAATTCGTACCTGGTTCTCCAGAATCGTCTTGCCCTTTTTGCGCTCAAACACCGCATGTCCACCCTGTCTTGCGCTTCGCTCCAGCATCAGCAGTCCGTACTTGTCCGGTTCCTTCAGCAGCAACTTGGCTGCCTTGGCGAAAGCCTCCGGCTCATCCATATCAAACCCGAATGCACAGCTTGGCAGCTTCATTCCCTTCACCACGCCTTGCGGATAATGACCGGAATAATTAAACTGCACCAGTCTCCGTTTCGCAGCATCGTTTCCTGCACGAGCCAGACGAAGATTCGCCTTCTGCTCATTGCTTCCACGCAGCTGCTTATACTCCTCTTCCGAGGTGATGGAGCGGGCAACCTTGTGCCCGTTCTCCACCTTAATTAAATAACAACTCATCTATCTTATTACTTATCTTTTTAATTGATAATCCACTAAAGCATCAGCCCCTTCTGCTGACTCAACAGCCAGCGTTTGGGCGATGTTGAGTCCCTCATGGCAGAACACCTTCAGCGTGAGCTGAATAGCCCCATCCTTGGTCTTGCTCAACCGACCATGCGCCAGTTTCTTAATCAGTTCCGACTGACTTTTCGGCTTAGAAACTGCTACGAAATCAAATGTTCCGTCTTGCATTTGCTGCGCCACGCCATGACGGCGGAAGGCTTCTACAACACCCTGATTTACAGAATCAGGACTAAAGAGGAAATACTGCTTATCATCATAGTAAGCCACACCACCGAGCTGCACATGCTGGCAGCCGTTATTATTCACCTGCTGGTTCTGCACATTGTTCTGAACCTTATTATTTTTCTTTGTACTCATAAAAATCTTAAATTAAAATTAAAGATGAACGAAAGAAGTGTCGTAAGTTTCAGTTTGCGCAAATTATCCCGGGACAATTCTTACGCCACCTATTTCAATTCAAGATTTGTTACTAGCCAAGTTTCACGATGTCTGTTACCAGAATATCCTGATAAACCTGACCATTGTACTCACGGGTCGTGAAGCGGAGCGTAACCGCTACAAATGTTCCCGGAGCAAACTTGCACTGGGCAATGTTACCCAGCATTGCAGCTGCGTACTGGTTCTCATACTTGCCGCCCATTTCCTGCAGAATGATGTTACACTTCATCATCTGTCCGTTCTCACTTTTCTGACTCTGTACAGCGAAGGACTCACCCTGCTGCACCACTCTCATAATCTGAGTATTCATATAATATAAATGTACGAAGGGGATTCAAGAACACTAAACAAATTCAGCGTTGTCTTGTTTCTTCGACGATGCAAAGGTAGGGAAAAAACAAAAGCACCGCCCATACCATGTGGTACGAGTGGTGCTATCTTTTTAGCTTGTGGTATTAAGTTTTTTAATTTGTGGTATTATCTATGTAATTTTTGTGGTATTATCTATGTCCATGCTCTACATAAAAGAGTTCATTTTATATTGAACATAAAACTCAATACATTGCTTGAACTTCAAGCCAAACTCTCTTTTCTTTTTCAGTCGACTGTCTCCTTTATCCCATTCTTCGATTTTGTTTCCCAGTTCATTTATAGTTTTACTCAATGCACTTTTGTCTAATCCTGCACAAAAGATTGAATTCATCTTTTTACAAAAAGCATTCACATTGTCTTCAATCCATTCTTTTTCCAGTAACACACAGAAGAAACATACCCAGTAAGCCTTAGGCATTTTCACACTCATCTTATCCATAATGGTAAGCACCATAGGGGCATGCTTGCTAATGCCTGACTGCTTACCTTCTTCTTCACTAAATTTGCATTCTATTTTGGAAAAATCGAAATCAAATATCTTACTAGGCACTCTATTGGCTTCTCTCAACTCATCAATATCCTGATAAACATGAGTAAGCGTTAATACAAACGTAAAGAAAGCACAAATCTTATCCTCATCCTTTCTTATCTTAAACAGCAGTCTGCCTGCTTTTACCTTATCCAGAGAATACTTACCACCCTTAAAATCGCAAATGCTCCTGAAGCAGATATACAACTTATTGGCGTTCATCTTCTTGGGAATATCATGCTCGGAAAAATCAATTTCAGCCTTATAGTCATCCTTCTGCTTTTTGGTGACATTGACTTCTATATTATCCAATACGCCTGCCTTGAAAAGATTAATAAGAACTTTCTGCACATGGTCTTTTAATGAATCCTCAGTAATGTCATCTTCCAAATAACTTTCTCTCCATTCCTTATGAGATTTCAGCACAGAGGATCCAATCTTATTGGTATAGGCAAAAAACTGATTATTATAGAGGTCTTCATAAAGACTTGCCCCATGCTTAGCTTCTATTATGTTTGCGATATTCAGAAGTGCAGCACAAAGTTTTTTTAGTGTAGAATCTATGGCAAAATCAAGAACCTTATCATTAAATACATTATTATTCATCAGGTTATTGATGGTTGTCTTGAACTTATCTCTTTCCGTATAGGTAAGCCCATCGAATTGTTTTTTATTATTGTCATCAGAAGAGGTTTCGGGAACCGGTGGCAACATATCTGCCATACTATTGGCAAATAAGGATTTGTCCATACTCAGCGACTCGTAGGTCAAAGAAGAAGCATGCTGATTGGTCTTAGATTTTGTTTCTATCCAAGTTTCCAGATTACTCCATTTCACGTAATCAACATCTCTATCAATATCGATGATTAGATTAGTTTTAAGGTTCTGCCCTATCTTTTCAAACATTTCGCTACTTTCAAACATAGCAATAAGTAACGATAGTTTATGAATAGTTCTATCGCCAGCACAATCCCCATAGCAGTTTTTATATTCCTCCATGAGCATTTCCAAATCCTTAAAATATCTTGTTTTGTTTGCTGCCATATTATTCGTATAAAAAAGCGTGGGCAAAAACCCATACGCAATCATCGCTCAGAGGCCGACCAAAGCCCTAACTTCAGATATACATACAAGTCTTGCCCACGTCGTAGATTTTACTTCTACACACATGAGCGCCGCTTGTTGCCATCCTTGAAGTTAGCTTATCTTCTATTGAAGTTTGGTCGTTTCTGAGCGATAAGATTTTCATACTTGCTGACAACGCTTTCCGTGCACCTACCTATAGGGATAGGCTCCTGTTTCTATATCTTTTCTTTCCTTATATTAAAAAGTTTATAAATCAATGAATCGTTCTACGAATCGTTTGAATTTTTCAATGACTGTTTTCTTTTTCTGTTCACGTTTATTGCCGGCACCAAAGATAGGCATCGGAGGCAGTACCGTTGTAATAGCCATTCCGCTCTCCTCAACGTAACCATCCAGCAGCGACTTGGTGATAAATTCACGGGTTGCCTCTTCTTTCAGTTTCTCTTCACTAATAATGGCTTTCAGTTCTTTTTCCATCTGCTGACGGATATAATTCTGCCATTCTTCATAAACATCTACATCCTTACCTTCTTTTATCACACGAAGGTAACCCTCTATGAGGTCTTTCTTATCCCTCAGCTTCGGACTTGATGTTATGCAACGGATAATATCCTTGATAAGCTCTGCATCTTCACAATTACTATCATGATACTTTTTCACAAGAGCCAGGATGTAAGGAATATCAATATCAAACTGGCGAATCAGTTCTATCTCAAATTCCAAATCATCTGTTCCGTTACCTCCGTCTCCACCAGTATGTCCGCCACCAGAGGTTCCGCCTTTCACATCATCACAGAAGCTGAGGTACCATGACTGATAGTCCTGCCTGTCGCCTTCACTGATGATGCGGATTGCATTGCGCTCTTCCTGGGTTTCCGGATTAAACTGATCAAAACTTATCAGTATATTAGTCTTCTTGACGAATTGCCCATACAACTTGATGAAGCCTATCTTTTGAGCCAACGGGATGGAAGGATTTAACTTGCAGAGCGGATATTCCTGCAGAAGATTCTCTGCCAGTTCCTTATATCCTGCCTGATGCTTGCCATCCTCCTCGTAGCCATTGTAATATTCCTCAAAGGTTCGCATCAGAATAATGCTGTTGGCATTAGCGTCGCCGAAAAGACCGAAGCTCCTATTGGTGGCTTCTATGAGATTGCGGAAACAAACGATGTTGCCACAATTCTTATAGGCATTCAGAATACGGTTGGTTCGGCTGAACGCCTGCAGCAATCCATGCATTCGCAAGTTCTTGTCAACCCAAAGTGTATTGAGACATTTTGCGTCAAAACCCGTCAGGAACATTCCTACCACAATGAGCAGATCTATATCCTTGTTCTTAGTGCGCAAGGAAAGGTCCTTGTAGTAGTTTTGGAACATTTCAGCACTCGTATTGTATGAGGTTCCAAAGATATGATTGTACTTTGTTATGCAGGAATCCAGAAACTCCCTACTCGTAGAGTCCAGTCCCTTAATGCCTTCCGGGTCTTCTTCTATGTTTCCATTACTATCTTCCTCTGCCTCATTGACAGCCGAAGTAAAGATGGTTGCTATTCTTAGCTGGGGGGCTCCTGGCTCAGCCATCTGCCGCTCCAGCTCCTTATAGTATTCTATAGCCATTGGCACACTGTCGCAGGCAAGTATAGAGTTGAATCCAGTGGTGGAAACCTTTGCTTTCTGTTCTTCAACCTGATCTTCCTTCTTTTTCTTGTAGTTCTTTATAACGTCCTCTACATTGGTCAGAACCGAGGCTGTCCACTGTACGGAACGTTTGGTCTTCATATCGAAATGATCAAGAAGATATTTCACATTTAAAGCGATACGCTTGGAGTCGAGATAGTTTGTATTCTCCACCTTCTTGCCATCTACCATAGCCGTCTGCGTGTGGTATTCTACATTGAATTTCAGCACATTCTTATCGTTGATGGCATTGATGATGGTATAAGTGTGGAGAGGCTTAGTATGGTTTCCCTTTTCGTCCAACTCTCCGCTAAACACATCTGCAGTGGTCATCATTTCACCCTTTTTACCACTGGCATTTACTCCAAAAATCGGGGTGCCGGTAAAGCCAAACATGATGTACTTCCTGAAACTCTGCTTAATCTGTTTCTGCATGGCGCCAAACTGCGAGCGGTGACATTCATCAAAAATGAAGACGAACACCTGGTCAAGAACCTCCTGCTCTATCTTCTTTTTCCTCAAGAGGCTCGACATCTTCTGTATCGTGGTGATGATGATGTTCGAATCATTGCCATCGGCATTGAGCTGACCGAGCAATATTTTACTGTTCACATTGCCATTGGCACAGTTAGGGCAGAAACGATCGTATTCCTTCATCGTCTGATAGTCCAAATCCTGTCGGTCAACGATGAATACTACCTTATATACTCCTTTTATATCTCTTGCAAGCTGCGCCGTCTTGAACGAGGTCAGGGTTTTGCCCGAACCGGTAGTGTGCCAGATGTAGCCTCCTGCCTTTCTAGAACCTTCCCAATGATGGTTCAAGGCAATCGTTATACGCTGGATAATACTCTCAGTAGCAGCTATCTGGTAGGGGCGCATCACCAGCAGTTCTTTATCTACATTGAACACACAATATTTGGTAAGAATTTCGAGCAGCGTACGTTTAACGAGGAAGGTCTTGGCAAAGTCCTCCAGGTCGCAGATAAGATTGTTTTCCCTATCGCTCCAGTAGCTGGTAAACTCAAACGAGTTGCTCTGAATTTTCTTTTTCTTTCCCTTCTGCTTGTCAGCTTCCTGCTCACGAGCATAGCGGGTGGTATTACTGTAATACTTGGTCTCTGTGCCATTGCTGATGATAAACAGCTGGATGTAATCAAACATTCCCTTGCCTGCCCAGAAGCTTTCACGAGCATAGCGGTTTATCTGATTAAAGGCTTCCCTGATGCTTACACCTCGACGTTTCAGCTCAATATGAACGAGTGGCAGACCGTTCACCAAGATGGTTACATCATAGCGGTTGGCATGGGTTCCACCAGCGGGCACGTACTGGTTGATAACCTGCAGATTGTTCTTGAACACGTTATCTTTATGGATAAGATGAACATTGGTTTTTATACCGTTGTCTCGTTCTATTTCTACTGCGGTATTTTCCTTTTGAATCATGCCGGCCTTATCTTCCATCGTGAGCGTTTCGCTAGTCAAAATATCCAGCAGGCTTTGCCACTCCTTGTCAGAGTATTCTGTATCGTTTGCCTTGCCCAGCTGTATGCGCAGGTTCTCCAGCAATTCTTTCTCATTGTGTATGGAAGGATATTCGTAACCTTGTCTTTGCAGCTGTTCGATAAGCCAGCGTTCAAGTTCCTGCTCGCTTTGGTAAGCATTACCATTCTTCCTTGATGACTCGTATTTTGCCACCACGGTACAATAGTCTTGCTCTGCTATGATTTTATAACTTTCTGCCATAACGTTATTAATAAAAGAATTTATTCAAATGTCAGCAACTTTTCTCTGTAGTATTCATACTGCTTCTGGCGTAGCTCTATCATCTGCTCCAGCTTCGAGATGTAGGTCTCGAATGTGTCGAGGATGGAAGCGATTTGGCGCTGCTTCTCGAGAGAAGGAACAGGGATTGAAATCTTCGATAAAGAGGTTCCATTTGTGAGCGCTCTTGTTGTATAAGTGGCACTTTTTATAACCTCTTTCCTAAATTGATATGTAAAGAAGCAATACTTGCAATAGTGAGTATCGAGTAAATCCGTTGTTGGTGTTGCTTTTAACACGAATCCACTAAATACACAATTCTCTATGTCTTCTAAGAGGACTGAAGGAAAACCTACTTCTTTTTTTGTTTCAGATGTTCTTGTAAAAAACACATCTCCTCTTTTACATTTATAGCGAGATTGCTCTGATGCATTTGAATTTACCAGTCCCTTAATATCTTCTTTTACTAATCCCCGTTTACTATAGACATCAACATAATTTATTATTGGAGTTCCTCTTCCAAAATCATTTTTTTCTTTGTTTATGCCATTTTTAAAAGTGAAGAGTTCATTCAATGTTCTCCACTCACATTCCCCTTTTCCAAATGAGAATAGTTTTTCCCTATAGTAATCCATCTGTTTCTTCCTCATTTCAGCCTCCTGTTTCATCTTGTCGATGAGCGAGGTGAAGGAATCAAGAATAGAAACTATCTCCTTTTGAATGTTGAGCGGAGGTAGTGGAATATCTATATCTGCAAAACGCATTCTATTTACATTAAAGCGAGTAACTCCAAAAGCAGTTTTGGAAATAGCAGCTCGTATGGATGTACTTCGTAGCAGATGTCCGATGTATGAAGGTAAAGTTTCATTCATGTCATTTAGCCGAAAGCCAAAACAGAAGCTATTCAAGTACATTTTCTCTTGGGGGTAAAACAATACTACAGATGACATTCCTGCGTCTGCAGGGGTTTCTGATGACCCCGTAATGAGTATGTCGCCCCATAATACTTCATTTTGCTTTTCATCCTTTCCAACAACAACGGTATCCTTTATTGCAGGATTTAAAACAGGGTTGTTAAAAATATTTCGGTACGTAACCAGCAATGCATTCCCTTCTGAAAAATCACTTTTTGATTTCCCAGATAGTCCACTATAGAATGTACCAATTTCCTTTAACCTAACTCTTCTCATGTGTTACAAACTCACAATTTTATTAGCTATCTCTGTATTCAGAGTAAATATTTCCGACTGCAATATCTGAATCTCCTCGTTTAGCTTAACAATATCAATCACTTCCCTTTTATCTTCTTTCTCTACATACGAAGAAACGGAGAGGTTGGCACCATTGGCTAGGACTTCATCATTGCTAACGAGCTTGGTAAAATATTGTTCTTCCTTACGCTCTTGATAAGCATTTACAATTCTGTTTTGGTTCTCATCCTCCAGCTTGTTCTTATCGCCCTTCTTCTCATATTCTTCCGAAGCATCAACAAACAAGATATTATTATCTTTCTTGTTCTTCTTGATAACAATAATGCAAGTGGCAATACCTACGCCAAAGAAAAGATTGGCAGGAAGCTGAATCACCGTATCCACAAAGTTGTTCTTGATCAGGTATTCGCGGATTTTCTTCTCTGCATTACCTCGGTAGAGTACACCGGGAAACTCTACGATGGCACAAGTACCTGTCTCGCTAAGATGATAAAGCATGTGCATTGTAAAGGCAAGATCTGATTTTTGTATAGGAGCCAGCACACCAGCAGGACTGTAGCGTACATCATTAATCAGAATCGTATTATTCTTTCCCTCCCAACTCTTGGAGTATGGCGGATTGCTCACGATAGCATCAAACTTCATTCCAAGATGATGAGGAGTAGTAAGCGTGTTGCCCAACTGAATATCAAACTTGGCATAGTTCACATTATGCAGAAACATATTGATGCGACAGAGATTATAGGTTGTAGGATTGATTTCCTGACCATAAAACTCAATATCCGAAGCTTTTTCACCTACATATTTCACAAACTTCATCAGTAAGGAACCCGAACCGCAGGCTGGGTCATAAACCTTCTGTATATTCGGATTGTTGCAGCAGGCTATGCGGGCAAGCACTTCACTCACTTCCTGTGGCGTAAAATATTCACCACCACTTTTACCAGCCTTCGATGCATACATCTGCATCAGGTATTCGTAGGTATCGCCTACTGTATCAATACTGTTGTCTGTAAACGTCTTGCTGAGCTGCATATCCCGTACCTTGGTCAACACCTTGGAAATGCACTTGTTACGCATTTCTACAGAGTTGCCTATACGAGAGCTGTCAATGATGAAATCAGAGAAAAGTCCTTTTACCTGCTCCTCGCTATCAGTACCGGCAGCACTTGCCTCAATAGAACGGAACACTTGGGCTAGCGTTTCATTAAGGTTGACATTCTTTTCTGGTGAAGCTGCTACATTCTGAAACAATTGACTTGGCAGAATAAAGAAACCCTTTTCCTGCACCATCATTTCGCGAGCCTCCTTTGCTTCTTCATCTTTCATTTTAGCATAATCAAAATCCTTGATTCCGGCAGCAGCCTGCAAATTATTAATGTAGTCGGTAAGGTTTTCTGAGATGTAACGATAGAATATGGCACCCAAGACATAAGCCTTGAATTCCCATCCATCAACAGCACCTCTCAATTCCTCGGCAATACTCCAAATCGTTTTATGAAGTTCTTCTCGTTCTTTATTGTATGTTCCCATAATAAATATGTTTAGTTTTTTACGAGCACAAGTTTCCAGTCCTCATTCTGCAGAACGAGGGAGCCCTGGGTGTCCGTAATGTTGAATATCTGATTATCTATCTGTATTTTGTTCTCCTTTATTAAATAGGTGTAGTTACCGCAAGCAACGTTTTCGGTGGTTGTTTGGGTAATTTTACCGTTTGAATCGAATTGGTTCACTTCCTTCGTTTCGGAGAAATAAATAGCGTCTGAGGTGAAACGGCAGAACAATGGAGCCTCATTTACGTCGATAAAGAGGCTTCCAACGCGCTGATAAACTGCTGAAATCTGCCAATTATGGGCTAAAAATGTGGTTTCGTAATCAAAAACCTTCTCTTTTTCCGTTTCTTCGTCGCTAGAACAGGCGGTGGAAGAAAGCATAAAAAAAGCGATTATTATCATATAAAAATAAGATAATATTCGCCTGCAAGTAAGTACATGAAGAGATTGAGTTAACTTTGCATGAGCAAAATTACCCCCCCCCTAAAACGCTGTGTGTCGGCTTATTATAGCATTCTGTCATATCATAAATCTTTTGTAGTATCTAGCTTTTGCACTATTGCTACGTTAATATTTTATATTCTTTCAGGCAAAGATAATAAATCTTTTGGAACTCTCCTAATTTTATCACGTTATTTAACGGAAAAACAAAGAAAAAGCGAAAAAAATGAGGCTAAGAGTTCTTTTTAAAGCTATTTTCGAGAGCAAAATGAGAGAAAAGTAAAGTGATAACAACTCAAAAAGAGTGGCGATATATATATACATTCAAGAATTTAGTAAAAAAGCACGACACATTTTATATGGTATGTTTCAGAACAGATAGGATCACGATACTAGTTTTAGTAACCTTTAAGAGTATTACAAATGATACAGCAAACAGATTCTAACAACTGATATATCAAGCTTTTACGCAATTATCCATCATACTGCAACTCATTTCATTCTACCTCAGAATCCGGTCATTAATGCCCGGTCATTTTCGGTCATTAAGGTTTTTCGGGGGACGAAAAAAGAGCTATAATATAATATTAAAATATTTAATATATATTATAGGGGCTAAATGACCGGAAGTGATTTTTCTTAATGACCGATAATGACCGGTCACTAATGACCGGATGCAGCCCGTTGACACTACTCTCCTCACTACCTTCGAAATGCTGCTTTTTCACAAGATTCCGGAAAACTGAATTCAAGTTGCCGGAAAAGTATTGCTTCCTACAACGCTTTTTCGTACCTTTGCACCAGCAATCGAAAGAAAGCTCTTTTGTACCTAAAGGCGGTCATCTATGAAGACCGAGACAGGGAACAAAAGATGACAGGCGCCGGTCATCAATGAAGACTCTGAAAAGGACAAGAAAAGCATCTGGGAAATTGTGATTAAATAAACTCTTTTAAAGCATAACATAGTATGATTAATTACAGCATCGTAATGCGTAGCGTGAACGCAAATCTTCTGGAAATCAACCAGGCTAAGTCACGCATCAACCAGGCTAAGAAGGAGGGTACTACCCCTGACCCTAAGGACCTGGAACTCGTGAAGACCGAGAAGCAGAATGCTTTCGCCATCTCACAGTACACCGACATCATGACCATCGAGAAGTTTGCCAAGCACATCACCTCTCATGGTAGTGTTTATTCAAGAGCCGACATCAGCGCCATCCTCTACATCGCCGTAGACTGCATGCGTGAGATGTTGCTTGAGGGCAAGAAGATTCGTCTGGGCGACCTCGGTGATTTCTCTCTCCTTCTCACCTCAAAGGGAGCCGAGGATGCTGACAAGTTCACCTCGCAGAACATCACCGGTGTGAAGGTTCAGTGGGAGCCTGGTCAGGAGTTCAAGAACCTTCGCGATGACGCCGAGTTCAACCTCGTAGCCAGCCGCAGTGCTCAGGCAGCCGTTATCAAGGCGATTAAGGAGGGTAAGACCAACGTTGACCTCAACGCGCCAACGACTCCGGATAATACGCCAGGCGGTTCTACTCCAGGTGGTTCAAACACCGGTCAGACCGGCAGCGACGGGCAAGGCTCTGAATCAGGCGGCGGTACTACCGGCAAGGACGATACTGGCGACGGCCTTGAATAGCCCAAGGATAGACTGGCTAGGGTGCTAGCCCCTAGCCCAGCCTATCCGCCCCAAAAATTCAACATTCAACACTCAACATTCAACATTCAAAAAAAATGAAAGCGAACACTTGGAAAACAATTCTTCAGATAGCCATCAGCATACTGACCGCTATCGCTACTACGCTCGGAGTAACGAGCTGCATGGGATAAAAACATGGAGTCCACCTTATTACAATAAGCAGACTCAGCCATAAATAAATCGACCGCCCACCTCAATATGAGGAGAGCGGTCTTTTTCGTTCTACCGAGAATTCCGGTCATGAAGGGTCAAAGTCATTAAGGGTCATTATCATTTTCAATCCCCCCAAAAGGGTCCGGTCATTTCCGGTCATGGTCATTTTCGGTCATTAAGGATTTCGGTTTTTCAAAAATCCCTCAATATCCCTCTATCTTATAAAATAAGGTTAAATCAGGTTCGCCCTGCAAACAAAATCCATCCATAAAATCACTTTTCTGAATATTTTTTGTATTTTTGCAGATATATTGCACTAATATAGGAGTTGAGCATGGCTTATCCTCCTAGATTACAGGCGCATAATTATCAAATGATTTGAGAATGAAGAAGATATTATTCCTACACGGATTCTTCGCCACGGGCAGTTGTCCGATGGCGAGAGCCTTGAAAGAGGCGTTTGAGGGGACGGCGGTGGTGCTGACTCCCGACCTCCCTTTGCACCCCAAGGAGGCACTGAAGGAGATTCGCTCCATCATCGACCGGGAGCAGCCCGACTTGCTTCTGGGCAACAGCTGCGGTTCTTTCCTCGCCCAGTTGCTGGCCCCCGTGGTAGGCGTTCCTGCCCTGCTCGGCAATCCGTATTTCATGATGACGGAGTTTCTGAAGGAGCGAATCGGAGAGCATGAATACAAGGCACCGAGAAGGGACGGCAATCAGCGGCTGGTGATTGACGAGGCGCTGATTGAGGAGTTTGCGGAACTGGAAGCCGTGCAGTTTGACCATTGCAATCCCTATTATAAGGATCGTGTGTGGGGACTTTTTGGTGAGCAGGACACCCTGGCTCACTTCTCCCCTCTCTTCCTGCAGCATTACAATCAAGCCTTCCATTTCCCTGGCGGTCACACGCCAACAGAGCAGGAGTTGAAGACCTGGTACGCTCCCCTTGCCCAGAAAATGCTGATGGAATTTTCAGCAAAGGAAGAAAGATATTTCCAGCACTTTAAGGGCGGTAAATACAAGTTCATCCATTCTGCCTTCGACTCCGAGACTCAGGAGCGCATGGTGGTTTATCAGGCTCTCTATGGAGACAAAGCCTATTGGGTAAGACCGGAAGATATGTTCTTCGGGAAAGTTACGAGGGACGGCAGAACTTTTAATCGTTTCACGGAAATAGACAGATAATTATGGAGACATTTAATAATGTAATAAACAGTGGCCAGCTTGTTCTGGTCGATTTCTTTGCTACCTGGTGCCAACCTTGCAAGGCGATGCACCCCATTCTGGAGCAGGTGAAGAGTGTATTGGGCGACCGCATCCGAATCATCAAGGTGGATGTGGATAAGTACGGCGTAACAGCAAGCCAATACCGCATTCAATCCGTGCCTACGCTGATGCTTTTCCGAAACGGAGAAGTATTGTGGCGCACAAGCGGTGTGGTAGATAAAGCCGAACTGCTGGCTACGCTTGATCCATTCTTGATATAACAGATGAAAAGAATAAAGGAGTAAAATAGGAAAATGAGCATGAATACATTACATAGTTACCTCGCCTACTATCTCCTTGCTATCAATGCAGTTGCATTCATCGTGTACGGCATTGATAAGTACAAGGCAAAGAAAGCCAAATGGCGCATTCCGGAAGTAACGCTTTTATTGCTGGCTGTCATTGGAGGAAGCATCGGGGCATGGATGGGAATGAAAGTCTGGCACCATAAGACGATGCACAAGAAATTCAAATACGGCATTCCTGCCATTCTGCTGATACAGATTGCGCTGATGGCGTATTTGCACATGAATCTTTGGAAACAAATAGTTTGAAGAAAATTATGGCAATGACAATTGATACAACAAACCTCTGCTCGCATCTTCAAAAGAAGTTGTTTGAACCTGAGGGAGTATATTATCCTATCTGGCAAGCCATGCAGAACGATGAGGAGTTGACTGCCGCGGTTCGCTCACGACAGCTTCATATCTATCGTAACGGCAAGAAGATTCTCATTCTCGCTGGCAAGGCTCAGCCGAAGATTATCAGAGAGGATAAACTGAACGAATTGATTAAGAAAATAATATAAATGATTAAGAAAGAAGAAGTTATATCTTTTGTATGGCAGCATATTCTGCTGCTCGTATCGCTCTATGTAATGACTTTCGGAGTTGCTGCATGTGTGCGAAGTCAGTTAGGTTCAAGCGTTATTTCCACCATCCCTTACGTGATGGCTTCGGCAGGTAAGATGCTTGATTACATCCCAGGATGGACTATCGGCGGCTACACCATCATGATGAATGCGATCTTCGTGGTGCTGCAGATTCTGATTCTGAGAAGAAACTTCGAGTGGGTGCAACTCTTCCAGCTCGCTATCGGCTTTATCTTCGGAATGTTCATAGACCTCAATATGGTGCTTACACAGTGGATGGTTTCAGAAAATATCCTGGTCAATGCCCTTGTGCAGATTGCCGGTTGCACCATCCTCGGTTTCGGAATTGCCATGGAGGTGAAGTGCGGCTCAGTAACCATGCCTGGCGAGGGCATTTCCATCGCCATTCACAAGGTTACCGGCTGGCCTTTCCCTAAAGCCAAGATTCGGGTGGACATCACGCTCGTGGTCTTGGCCGTCTTGTTCTGTTTCCTGCTTCTCGGTTCATGGAAATGGGAGATCGTGGGCATCGGAACGCTCTTCGCCATGGTCTATGTAGGTGTTACAGTTCGCCTATTCAACAAACATCTTGCATGGTTCGACCGCCTGCTCCACTATCGTCCAGGTTGCCGAAGATATGTTTACGGACTTGCCCGATACATAAAAAGACAGATGTAAGTTTTTCTAAATATGAATAAAAATGGAAACAGAAAGATTTTTAGCTTGTGGGTGGTGACAAGGATATGGTTAAAGTGTTTAAGTACAAAGGATAAAAATAAATCTCTGTTCACATCTTCAAAAGAAGTTGTTTGAACCAGATGGAGTACATTATCCTATCTGGCAAGGCTCAGCCGAAGATGCAATTCTGATGTGGGCAATGAGAAAGCTATGGAATAGGAGCACTATTCAGACTCGGAGTATGTAGTCTGATTTCTGCATCAATGTTTAACGGTCTTACTAAGCGACTTGTTAAAATAGTCAAAAATAGAACAGAAAAACAAATAAAAGTTCGTTTTCTATTCCAATTTTTACTATTTTTGCACCATGATAATGGATTTAGAACATATAGGTAACATACCCGTCAGTACTTCAGCTATAGCTTCATTGTTTACAAACATTGAAGCAGGGAATCAGAAAGTACGCAGTCTTGAGGCGGCTCATAAAATTATCCGACTCAAGAAGGGGCTTTATGTGGTAGCTCCAAATGTGTCTCGTGTTGCTCTATCCACAGAACTGATAGCCAATCATCTTTATGCCCCTTCGTATGTGTCAATGCAGACAGCATTACGTTATTATGGATTAATACCAGAAGCTGTTTATACTACTCAGTCTATGACACTAAAGCACTCCCGTAGTTTTGATACTCCTGTCGGGCGTTTTGAGTATAAGAACATGTCAAGAGAAGCCTTTTCTATAGGGATCACAAGCATCAACATGCAGAGTTACGCCTTTCTGATGGCAACACCAGAAAAAGCTCTCTGTGACTTAATCGCAAATTCTCCGAAGGTTAATTTACGTTACCAGAAGGATGTAGAGAACTATCTGGAGGAGGACATCCGAATGGAAATAGATGATTTCAGAAATATGGACATAAGTATATTTGAGCAATATGCTCAGGTTGGGAAAAAGTCTAAATCCATAGAAACTCTAATTAAATATTTAAGGAAATGAACACAAACGAGATATTCAATCAAATGCTTTCGAGCTATGACATAACGACCGAGCTGCAAAAGCGCAATGCTATCTTTGAGGTCAACCAGCAGATTATTCTTTCTGGTCTTTACAATGGTGGGTTTTTCAACGAGGCAGCTTTCTATGGTGGAACATGTCTGCGTATATTCCATGGATTGCATCGTTTCTCTGAGGATATGGATTTTTCCCTGCTTGCTCCGAATGAAAACTTTGATTTTACACATTATTTTCAGCCCATCATTGACCAATTCGCTATGGTGGGTAGAGAGGTTGAAATCAGAAAGAAGGACAAAAAGAACTTTGGAAAAGTGGAGTCTGCCTTTCTGAAAGACAACACAGATGTATATGACATTACATTCCAAACTGAGAAATCTGTCAAGATCAAGATTGAAGTTGATACTCAACCTCCTTTGAAATTCCAAACAGAACAGAAGTTGCTTCTGCTCCCCCAATCTTTCATGACACGATGTTTCACTTTGCCAGCCCTCTTTGCAGGAAAGATGCATGCATTGGTGTATCGTGCCTGGAAGAACAGAGTTAAGGGACGTGATTGGTATGACTTCGAATGGTATGTTCGCCACAATGTTCCTCTTGACTTTACTCACTTGTGCGAAAGAGCCTTGCAGTTCAATCACGAAGAGCTTGACAAGGAGACGTTCCTTCAAAAACTGAATGAAAGACTTGCCACGGCAGACATGAATCAAATAAAGGCAGACGTGTTGCCTTTTGTCAGGAATCCCAAAGAGTTGGATATTTGGTCGAATGACTATTTTATGGAACTTGCAAAAATAATCAGATTTGAATGAAAGAAACATTTAGAAAACATCTGGGCAGATCATTTTACCGGAAACCCAGCATCAGGAAGGGTCATGGTGAAATGCGGTTTCTCTGACACCGGAATGCTGAACAGATGCAGCCAGCTTGTGGGTGGCGACAAGGATATGGTTAAAGTGTTTAATTA
>JAJWAL010000050.1:0-20158 GCA_021618535.1 Segatella copri
TATATAATATATATATATAATATAAAATAATTACTTACAATTTGTAACCATATAAAAGGTAACTATCGCGAAAAAAACTGAATACTGAATACTGAATAACCTCTTGGGCATCATACGCCCGGGTATAATGGCAGCATTTGGGGAAGATAGTACTAGTTTCTCCACTCCGTATAGGTTGTCCTACATGGAGTGGAGAATTTCGTATCGTGTGGAGTATCTTCTATGTCATGACCAGATCCAGGTCCTTTGTGAGTTTTTTCATCGCAGGGTTCTTCTCCATAAGAAGTTCCAGAACTTCATTCTTGGTCAGAACCTTGCCCACCTCTTCCTGGTCGGCAAGGCGGTAGGTGATGCTCAGTTCGCTGTTGTGAAGCCCTAAGACGAAAGTCTTGAGAATGCGGTTCTTGATGTTCAAAACGTCGTCTAGTAAGAGCTGGTTGTTGATGATAACCTCTATCTGCGGATAGTTGGTTATCTTCGGTACAATACTCTTCATGCGGTTGGCTAAGCCTATGAAATCCAGCTTGTTCTGCATCCTCATGCACATGCTGAACCATGTTGCTTCCACCTGCTCCTGGGTGAACTCGTTCTGGTCGCCCGTGATGGTCGCTTTTTCCTCATTGGCATCATCATATGGACTGTGCAGGCGGCGCTGGTTCTCCTCCCTCTTCTTCAGGTTAGAGAAGGTCATGCCGATGCCGCCCAGCTTGATATTCTTGAGTCGCGGCTTATGAGGCGATGCAGCATCAACGGCTCCGGCAGAGGCAGAACCGTCTGAAGAGGCAGATGCGGCTGCGGTGGCAGTTGCTGAATAAGATGCAGCATTGGAGGCTGCAGAAGCGGCTGTCGGTGCCCCTGACGAAGGCACAGCAGTAGTTGTAGCAGCAGACGCTCCCGGCTGTGAAGACCGGTTTTCGCTGCTGCCAGAAGGCTCAGAACCTGCACCCTGAGAGGCAAGCTTAGACTGAGCCAGGAGTTTCTGAAACAGGGATTTTAATCTATTGGGCGTACGCCCCGCACTAGGCACATCCTGATCCTCAGGCTGCGTAATCTGGCCTATCTGTATCAGGGTGAGCTCTACCAGTAATCGCTTGTTGCTGCTGGCGCGGTAATGGATATCGCACTGGTTCATCAGTTCCAGCGCCTTATATAAGAAAGGTGTAGGCGCCTTCTGGGCCTGAGCCTGGAACTTGGCTTTCTGGTCGTCGCTGGTTTCGAGCAGAGGCAGGGTCTGAGGGTCCTTCGCCATCATCACATTGCGCACGTGCTGGGCAAGACCCTGAATCATGTTGCCGCCATCGAAACCGCGGCTCAGAATGCCGTCGAGCGTAACCATCATCTCTGCCACCTTGTTCTCCAGAGCCAGGTCTACCAGACGGAAATAGTTGTCGCTGTCGAGCACGTTCAGGTCCTCGATCACTTTCTGGTAAGTGATGTTGCCCATGCAGAAGCTGGCAGCCTGGTCGAAGATAGAGAGGGCATCGCGCATACCTCCGTCTGCCTTTTCGGCTATCACGGCGAGCGCCTGCTCTTCATATTGTATGCCTTCCTTCTCAGCCACCATCTTCAGGTGGTTGATGGTATTGGCTACCGTCATTCGCTCGAAGTCGTAAATCTGGCATCGGCTCAGGATAGTAGGCAGAATCTTATGCTTCTCGGTTGTGGCGAGGATGAAGATGACATGCTGAGGCGGCTCTTCCAGCGTCTTGAGAAAAGCATTGAAGGCGGCTGTAGAGAGCATGTGCACCTCGTCGATGATAAACACCTTATACTTGCCCACCTGAGGCGGGATGCGGGTCTGCTCCATCAGAACCTTGATCTGGTCGACACCGTTGTTGCTGGCAGCATCCAGCTCGAAGATGTTGTAGGAACGCTGCTCATTGAAGGCGCGGCAGCTCTCACATTCGTTGCATGCCTCGCCGTCTTCGCGAGGGTGCTCACAGTTGATTGCCTTCGCAAAAATGCGGGCACAAGTGGTCTTTCCCACACCTCTCGGACCGCAGAAAAGATAGGCGTGCGCCAGCTTGCCGCTCTTCACTGCATTCTTCAAAGTGGTGGTCAAGGCACTCTGTCCGACAACCGAATCGAAGGTCATCGGACGGTACTTTCTTGCAGAAACTATATACTCTTCCATTATTTTTTCTTAATTGATGATGCAAAGATAACAAAAAAATATTATCTTTGCAAACAAATTCGGAAGAAATGAGTAAAAAACTTGGTATTATATGGAATTATCTCGCTCATTATAAGTATCTTATAGTGATTGTAGCGGGTGTTTTGGTAGTTGGTGTGGTTGACGACAACAGTGTAAGACAGCACATTAAGTACCAGATAGAGATAGCTACGCTCCGTTCGGAGATAGAAAAGTATCGTGAGCAGTATGAAAACGACAAGCATACCCTGCGTGATATGCAGCATGGTGCGCGGGCATTTGAAAAGATAGCCCGCCAGCGTTACTTCATGCAGGCTGATGATGAAGACATCTTTGTATTGAGCTCGGATATTCCGGAAAAAACTAACGAACAAGACGAAAATGAAACAATTGAGTAAACTGGAAAGTGTTATTTTCTTGCTGGGCGGCGTGCTGATGGTTGTCGGCGCGGCGTGCTTTGCATTTGGTTTTTCACATCCGCAGCTGGTGCAGATTACGAGCTGGGGATTCCTGTTGGGCACCATACTCTTCAGCGTGATGCAGGCGATGCAGGTCTATGAGGGACCTTCGCTGGTTATCCACCGACTGAAGAGGATGCAGTATGTGGCAGACATCTTCTTCGTGCTCTCGGGTATCTCGATGGTAGATACGGTGTATGCTTTCCTGCGCCGCTGGTTTGAGAATTATGAGACCTATATCACCTATTTTTATAATAAGTGGGTAGTCTTCCTCCTCATCGCAGCCCTGCTGGAACTGTATACCACTCACCGCATCTCTCATGAACTGAAGAAAGAAAGCAATCAGTAATATAGAAAGGACGAGAAAAAAGCTTTCGGTGGCCAATAGGAGTGCAAACAAAACATAAATCTTGTAAGAATGAATTAAATTGCTGCAATTTATTTCGTCAGTTCAAATTAAGATTGTACTTTTGTTCACCGAAAGTGATATAGATAGCTTATGAATAGAATATTTTACGCATTCATTGCCTTGATGGCACTAGCATCTTGTGCCAACAGTTACGATATCTCGGGTACTTCTAACGTAAGTACTCTGGACGGACGCATGCTGTACCTTAAGATACTGGAAAACAACGATTTCAAGAACGTGGATTCTTGCGATGTAGTGCACGGACAGTTCCATTTTCAGGGTTCTGTCGACTCTATGAAGATGGCGAATATCTTCATGGATGATGACCCTGTGCTGCCGCTGGTGCTGGAGAGTGGAAGCATTACGGTGAAGCTCGATGATACACAGCAGGTGGTAAGCGGTACTCCTATGAACGATAAGCTCTTCGGATTCTTCAAGAAATACCAGCAGATTCAGAATCAGTTGCGCGAACTGGTACACAAGCACGACCAGGCTATCATGAACGGTAGCGATATGGTGGCTGTCAACAAGCATCTGAACGAGGAATCCATCCGCCTCTCTGAGCAGGAAGACAAGCTCATTACTTCGTTTGTTACCGACAACTTCAACAATGTGCTGGGACCGGGCGTCTTCTTCCTCGTTACGATGGGCAACCAGTATCCGATGCTCTCTCCTTGGATTGAGGACATCATGAGCAAGGCTACCGACTATTTCAAGAATGATCCTTATGTAAAGGACTATTATAAGAAAGCTCAAGAGAATCAGGAAATTATGAACGGTACCCGAGATGCGCAGAGCGGCATGCAGCCAGAGATGGAAGTGGCTCCACAGGTAAATCCTGATGCGGCTCCGGCACCTACTGCCAACGAACTGGCTGCGCCTACGATTCCTGAAAAACAGGAAGGTCAGGAGTAGAAACAGGGCTCTTTCAAGGTCTTGGGCATTAACATCTTGTAAAACTCTTCATTTTATAAGTTTAGTAATATGAAATTAATCAAGAATGGAACCATTATAAATGAGGGTCGCTCTTTTGTGGGCGACCTCTTGTTGGATGGTGAATTTATCAAGGAGATATATGAAGGCGAGGCACCCCGTGGCAATTACGATGAAGTCATCGATGCCTCGGGGTGTTTTGTTTTGCCGGGTGTGATTGATGATCATGTTCACTTCCGTGAGCCGGGACTTACGCAGAAGGCTGACATCGAGAGCGAAAGCCGTGCAGCTGCCTTTGGTGGTGTGACCAGCTATTTCGAGATGCCTAACACGGTACCTCAGACTACCACTCTGGAGGCCTGGCAGGCGAAGCGGCAGCTGGGCGCTGAGAAGAGTCATGTGAACTACAGTTTCTTCTTTGGTGCTACCAATGATAATGTAAATGATTTTGAACAGCTCGATACGCATCGTGTTCCGGGCATCAAGCTCTTTATGGGCTCCAGTACGGGCAATATGCTGGTGGATAAATATGAGGCGCTGCAGGCTATCTTCAAGAAGGCGAAAGAGCTGGATTTGCCGGTGATGACCCACTGTGAGGATACCGAAATCATTAACCGTAACATGCAGCTGGCTAAGCAGAAATGGGGTGAGGACCCTGCCGTAGAGCATCATCCTGAAATACGTAGCGAGGAGGCTTGCTATGAAAGCAGCCGCCTGGCGGTGCAGTTGGCTAAGGAGAGCGGGGCGCATCTCCATATCGCTCACGTTACTACGGCTAAGGAACTGGAGTTTTTTGGTAAGGATAAAAATATTACAGGCGAGGCTGTTGTGGCTCATCTTATGTTCTCGGATAAAGATTACGCTGTGAAGGGCGCACGCATCAAATGTAACCCTGCAGTAAAGACCGTAGCTGACCGCGATGCTTTGCGTAAGGCGTTGAGTAATGGTGAGATAACGGTGGTAGGTACCGATCATGCTCCTCATCAGTTGAAGGATAAACAGGGCGGTTGTGCCAAGGCTGCATCAGGTATGCCGATGGTTCAGTTCTCGCTGGTAAGCATGCTGAAACTTGTTGACGAAAAGGTAATCAGCATCGAGCGCCTGGTAGAACTGCTGTGCCATAATCCAGCCCGTCTGTTCCATATCAGTCAGCGCGGTTTCCTGCGTCCGGGTTATAAGGCAGATGTCGTTGTGGTGCGCAAGGGAGAGCCTTGGAAGGTGACCGAAGAGGTGATTCAGAGCAAGTGTAAATGGAGCCCTGTAGAGGGTGACGAGTTTGCATGGAAAGTGGAACAGACTTTCTGTAACGGTCGTCTTATCTACGACAAAGGCGTGTTTGATGCCGCCAGCAGAGGAGAAGAACTGGAGTTCAGAAACAATTCCTGAAAAAAGGGAAATCTTACGGGGATTGTAAAATAAAATATCGTATCGGATGCGAAGAATAGTATACAATATAAGCGAAATTGAGCCATATATCAACTGGCTATATTTCTATCATGCCTGGGGATTGAGCGGCAAACCTCGTGAGGAAAAGGAAAAATTGAAGGCAGAGGCGCTCGATATGCTCCATTCATGGGAAGGCGAATATCATACCTACGCCGTCTTCGGACTCTTCGAGGCGAACAGCGAGGGGGATGATCTCTGGCTGGAAGGGCAGAAAGTCCGCTTCCCGATGCTCCGTCAGCAGCATCCGGCGGCTCAGGGAGAACCCAATCTCTGTCTGGCTGATTTCATCCGTCCTCTGGGCAGCGGAATAACAGACCGGCTGGGTATCTTCTGCACGACGGTAGATGGCGGTCTGGAAAAGAAATATCACACGGACGACTACCTCAATATGATGGCACAGACACTCTGCGACCGGTTGGCTGAAGCCACGGCAGAAAAGTTGCACGAAGAGGTGAGACGCAGCATCTGGGGCTATGCTCCCGACGAGCAGCTGAGCATCGAAGACCAGCACCAGGAGCGCTATCAGGGCATCCGTCCGGCTATAGGATATCCTTCGCTGCCCGATACCAGTGCCAACTTCATCATCGACCAGCTCATCGACATGAGCCAGGTGGGCATCCGGCTCACCACAAGCGGAATGATGACGCCTCATGCCAGTGTTTCGGGACTGATGTTTGCGCATCCCAAGTCGCGGTATTTCGAACTGGGACGGATTGGTGATGACCAGCTTCGCGACTATGCACAGCGCAGAGGAGTGCCCGTGCAGGCAATGAAAACGTATCTTCAATCAAGTTTGATCAAGAAATGATAGCAAGAATATTGATACCCGTAGTGGTATTCACCCTGTTGCCGTATCTGTGGATATATAAAAGGTATGGCAAGTTACGGCTGAAGAGCCTCTGGCAGCGGGCGCTCTTCTGGTTGCCGGCTCTCGTGGTTATCGCCTACAGCGCGTATATCACGATACTGCCCAACTTCCTGCCACGCAATCCGGTGCTCATCGACATCTGGTTTGTGATGATGGCAGTATGTGCGGTGCCGCAGTTTGTCTTCAGTCTGTTCAGTGTCTTCGGTTGGTGCTGTATGCGGCTTCTCCACGGTCATCGCAACTGGGGCAAGCTCCTCGGACTGGTAGTGGGAGCGGTGGCGTTCTTCTGCTTTATCTACGGATTTACCGAAGGTTTTCCTAAGATGCAGGTCAAGCGAATCACCGTTTATGTGCCCAATCTGCCGAAGTCTTTCGAGGGCTATCGCATCGTTCAGTTCAGCGATATCCATCTCGGGTCATACTATGGCTGGCGTGGTCATCTGCCTCAGCGCGATATCGACAGCATCAATGCCGAGAAGCCAGATTTGATTTGCTTTACGGGTGATTTACAGAATGTTACACCCGATGAGCTGCCTAAATATCAGGCGCTGCTCAGCAGTCTGAAAGCCAGAGACGGCGTGATGAGTGTGCTGGGCAATCACGATTACACCTATTATATGGATGTAGATGACGAGCAGGAGATAGCTGCGCTCGAGAAGCGGGTGCAGGACTTCCAGCGGAGTTGCGGATGGCGCCTGCTGATGAATGAGCATGTGGCGGTACATAGAGGCGCTGACAGCATCTATGTGGCTGGTACAGAGAACTATGACAAGCCAAAGCGGACCAACGTGAGGAAGGCTCTGTATGGCATCAGACCGGGCTCTTTCGTGCTGATGCTGCAGCATATTCCGAAGCAATGGCGCGAGACCTGGCCTTCTACTATTAATAAGGAGAAGGATGAGGATGGCGATGTGATAGGACCTGACAGGAAGGATTCGCTGGTCGTAGCACCGCAGCTTACGCTGAGCGGTCATACGCATGCGGGTCAGGTCAGCGTACTGGGCTTGCGTCCGTCGATGTTTACTCCTTATGATTACGGCCTCTTCGAAGAGGAAGGTTGCCAGCTCTATACCACATCGGGTCTGGGCGGTACCGTTCCAATCCGCATAGGGGCTACGGCAGAAATCGTGGTCATCACTCTGAAGAGGAAATGAGGAGTGTTGAGTGTTGAATGTTGAGTGTTGAATGTTGAATGTTAAATTATTCATTCTTAATTAATTCTTAATTAGAAAATGAAGTACTTATATCGTCTGTATCAGCTTGTAATATGCTTGCCTATCCTGTTGGTGGCTAGCGTTTTAACCAGTCTGTTTACCGTTTTGGGATGCATGCTGGGCAATGGTCATTTCTGGGGCTATTATCCCGGCAAGTATTGGTCCATGCTTTGGATCCGCATCCTTCTTCTGCCTGTAAAGGTGGAGGGCCGTGAGCATCTCAAGAAGAACCAGAGTTATGTTTTTGTGGCCAATCATCAGGGTGCTTTCGATATCTTCCTGATTTATGGCTTCCTGGGCAGAAACTTCAAGTGGATGATGAAGAAGGGCTTGCGCAAAGTGCCTCTCATCGGTATCGCCTGTGAGTATGCGCACCACATCTTTGTAGACAAGAGCGGACCTTCTAAGATCCGTGCTTCTTATGACCGTGCTCGCGAGGTGCTTAAAGAGGGCATGTCGCTGGTGGTCTTCCCAGAGGGTGCCCGTTCGTTTACGGGGCACATGGGCGTGTTCCGCCGCGGTGCTTTCATGCTTGCCGATGAACTGCAGTTACCGGTATGTCCGCTTACCATCAATGGCAGTTTTGATGTGAAGCCTCGCATGAAGGACATCTATTGGGCTTTCTGGCATCCTCTGAAGCTCACCATTCATGAGCCTATCGAGCCGATAGGCAAGGGAGCTGACAATATCAAGAACCAGATGAACAAGAGCTATGAGGCGATCATGAACGGACTTGACAAGAAATATCAGGGCTTTGTAGAGAATCCGGACCAATAATTTCGGTTTTTCGCTTGTTATTTCAAAAATAAGTTGTAATTTTGCATCTGTATTACATATTTAGTATCAGAATCATTAAAATTAGAAGAAGTTATGAGTGATAGCATAGTAATCATTCCTACATATAATGAGAAGGAAAACATCGAGAAAATCATCCGTGCTGTCTTCGGTCTCGAAAAGCAGTTTGATATCCTCGTTATCGATGACGGAAGTCCTGATGGTACTGCTGCCATCGTTAAGGGCTTGATGGCTAATGAGTTTGCCGGTCGTCTGCATATCCTGGAGCGTTCGGGTAAGCTCGGGTTGGGTACTGCCTATATCATGGGCTTCAAATGGTCATTGAAGCAGGGCTATGACTTCATCTTCGAGATGGATGCCGACTTCAGTCATGATCCTAATGATTTGCCTCGTCTCTATGCGGCAACTCACGATGAGGGGTATGATGTGGCAGTAGGCTCAAGATATATTTCGGGTGTGAATGTGGTCAACTGGCCTATCGGACGTGTGTTGATGAGCTATTTCGCTTCTAAATACGTGCGTATCGTAACCGGATTCAAGGTACATGATACCACAGCCGGATACGTTTGCTATCGCCGTAAGGTGTTGGAAACCATCGATTTGGATGCTATCCGCTTCAAAGGTTATGCTTTCCAGATAGAGATGAAGTACACAGCTCATCGCATCGGATTCAAGATTAAGGAGGTGCCTGTCGTCTTCGTCAACCGTCGTGAAGGTGTGAGCAAGATGAGTGGTGGCATCTTCGGTGAGGCATTCTTTGGTGTGATGCGACTGCGCTTGGATGGCTGGTTCAAGAAATATCCGAAGAAAGATTAATAATCAGTAATCACTACTCAGTAATCAGTAATCACTAATCAGTACTTGGATGGAAATCCAAAAGATAGAAAAAACATATGGGCGTTCGCCACAGGCGGATGCCCTCTTTGATTTGATGGGGAAGAAGTCGGTTCATTCCATTTTTCTCCAGGGTTTGCTGTGCTCTTCGGCTCCGATGTTCTTTGCTTCTCTGCAGGGGAAGATGAGGCGTTCGGTGCTCTTCGTACTGGATGATGCCGATGAAGCAGGCTATTTTTATCACGATCTCACTCAGATGATGGGGCAGGAGAAGGTCTTCTTCTTTCCTTCCAGTTATCGGCGTGCCGTGAAATACGGACAGCGTGATGCGGCGAACGAAATCCTCCGTACCGAGGTGCTGGCGCGCCTCTCTTCGGGCGGTCATTTCTTTATCGTCACTTATCCCGATGCACTGGCAGAACTCGTTGTGGCTAAGCAGAATCTGGATGAGCGGATTCTGAAATTGGCTACTGGTCAGCAGATAGCCCAGACCGATGTGGTTCATACCCTGCGCGATTTCGAACTCAAAGAAACCGATTATGTCTATGAACCGGGCCAGTTTGCCGTGCGTGGAAGCATCCTCGATGTCTATTCCTACAGCTGCGAATATCCGTTCCGTATCGACTTCTTCGGCGATGAGATTGATACCATCCGTACTTTCGATGTAGAGACCCAGCTCTCGCAGGTGAAGCGCACAGAGATAGAAATCGTGCCCGAACTCGCCCATATCGAAAGTACCAAACAGTGTTTCCTCAATTTTCTCTCCGAAAGTACGCCCGTCGTAGCGAAAGACCTCTCTTTCGTTTGTGACCGCATCGGTCAGATTTATACCGAAGGCTTCTCATCGCAGAGCCTTACTGAGCAGTTGGAGGGAGCCACAGAGGTGGAGGCTGAGCGCATCAGACATGACATGAAGACCGAGCTCAACCTCGTTTCTCCGCTCGATTTCAAGAAGGCAGTAGCGGCTCATCTCCGTATCGAGTTCGGCAAGGTCGCTCCGTCAGAGAGTCCGGCTGTGATACCTTTCAATATCGCTCCACAGCCTCTTTTCCATAAGAATTTCAATTTGCTTTGCCAGACTCTGGAGGATTTCCTGCTCCAGGGTTACACCTTATATATATTGGCAGATAGCCAGAAACAGCAACAGCGTCTGAAGGATATCTTTGAAAGCGAAGAACTGAAGCGCTACGCCATCCGTTTTACACCGGTAGACAAGACGCTTCACGAAGGCTTTACTGATCACGACAAGAAGTGCTGTTTCTTTACCGATCATCAGATTTTCGACCGTTTCCACAAGTATAACCTGCGCTCAGATAAGGCGAGAGCGGGCAAGATGGCACTCACCATGAAGGAACTGCAGGAGATGGAAGTGGGAGATTTTATCGTGCATGTAGACTTCGGTATCGGCAAGTTCGGCGGTCTGGTAAGGGTTCCTACGGGCAACAGCTATCAGGAAATGATCCGCATCGTCTATACGAACAATGACAAGGTGGATGTTTCTATCCACTCGCTTTATAAAATCAGTAAATACCGCCGCAGCGATACCGGTACTCCGCCACGCCTGTCTACACTGGGCACAGGAGCCTGGGATAAACTCAAGGACAAGGCTAAGAAGCGAATCAAGGACATTGCGCGCGATCTTATCAAACTCTATGCCCAGCGCCGACGGGAGAAGGGATTCGCCTTCAGTGCCGACAATTATCTGCAGCATACGCTGGAGGCTTCCTTCCTCTATGAAGATACGCCAGACCAGAATAAGGCAACTCAGGAAGTGAAGAAGGATATGGAGAGCGGAAGACCGATGGACCGTCTGGTTTGTGGCGATGTGGGCTTCGGCAAGACTGAGGTTGCCATCCGTGCAGCCTTCAAGGCGGCGTGCGACAGCAAGCAGGTTGCGGTGCTGGTACCTACTACCGTTCTGGCTTTCCAGCACTATCAGACCTTCAAGAAGCGTCTGGAAGGCATGCCTGTAAGGGTAGATTACCTCAGCCGGGCACGCACGACGAAGGAAACCAGAGAGGTGCTTGAAGACCTGAAAGAGGGTAAGATAGATATCCTCATAGGTACGCATAAGCTGATATCAAAGACCGTGAAATGGCATGACCTGGGACTGCTCATCATCGATGAAGAGCAGAAGTTCGGTGTGTCTACCAAAGAGAAACTCCGTCAGCTCAAGGTGAATGTCGACACACTTACGATGAGTGCCACTCCGATTCCGCGTACCCTCCAGTTCTCTCTGATGGGCGCCCGGGATATGAGCATCATGCGTACTCCGCCACCTAACCGTTATCCGATTCATACCGAACTGGTGACGTTTAGCAGTGAAGTTATCTGCGATGCCATCAACTTCGAGATGAGCCGAAACGGACAGGTTTATTTCGTATGCGACAGAATATCCAAGCTTCCGGAGCTCAAGATGCTCATCGAGAAACATATCACAGACTGTAGGGTAGCAATCGGTCACGGACAGATGAAGCCTGAGGATTTGGAGAAAATCATCATGGGCTTTATCAATTACGATTATGATGTACTGCTTTCTACCACTATTGTAGAGAACGGTATCGACATTTCCAATGCCAATACGATTATCGTGAGCGATGCTCATCACTTCGGATTGAGTGACCTGCATCAGATGCGTGGACGCGTAGGAAGAAGCAACAAGAAGGCTTTCTGCTATCTGATGGCGCCACCTAAGAGTGCACTTACTCCTGAGGCGCGTCGCCGTCTGGAGGCGCTGGAGACGTTCAGTGAACTGGGCAGCGGCTTCAATCTCGCCATGCAAGACCTGGATATCCGTGGTGCGGGTAATCTGCTGGGTTCTGAGCAGAGCGGTTTTATGGAAGATCTCGGTTATGAAACCTACCAGAAGATTCTCTCTCAGGCTGTCACTGAGTTGAAGAACGAGGAGTTCTGTGACCTTTATCAGGAGAAGATGGATGAAGGCACCCAGCTTACGGGTGATGATTTCGTTGACGACTGTGGCATAGAGAGCGATTTGGAGATGTATTTCCCTCAGACTTATGTGCCGGGCGACAGTGAGCGCATGCTTCTTTATCGTGAACTGGACCGCCTGGAGAGCGATGATGAAGTAGAAGCTTACCGCAAGCGTATGATAGACCGTTTTGGTCCTGTGCCTCATGAAGCAGACGAACTGATGCATGTGGTAGGTCTGCGTAGGGTAGGCAAGAAGCTAGGTTGCGAGAAGATTATTCTCAAGCAGGGCTATATGCAGATGCAGTTTGTGAGCAATGTAAACAGTCCGTTCTACAGAAGTCAGATGTTTAACCGCATACTCGCTTACGTTACCAGTCATATTCAAGATTGTGTTCTGAAGGAAAAATTCAACAAGCGAATGCTTCGCATCAATGATGTGAAGACAGTAGGGCAGGCTGTAAACCTGCTGAATCAGATATCGCAGATTGATTCAGGCAATAAAACAGACGACTGATTTAGACTGAAAAGAAAATAAATAAGACTACATGCGTTAATATTTGTTTCAGTTTAATGCATAAAAAAACATTGGAATCTCAATACCCCTATTGAGTTCCAATGTTTTATTTTTTTGTATAAGTAAAAGATGATGATAAGCGTTTCACAACGCATGTTGAATTTTTTCTGTTGCAAAGATACTGTTTTCTGTTGTAATAGTAGGGGTAATATTTGATATTTTAGGTGTAATATTTGGTTAAATTCTTAGAAATCACACTGATTGTATACTTTCATAACAAATAATACCAATAGAATTAACTGATTTGTTGGACAAAAATAAAAAAAATAGTGGAAAATCAGATAAAAAGTTTTTTATTTCATTTTTTATTTGTACCTTTGTTCAGGCATACAACAATTTTAAACATATATACAGATATGAGACAGAAAAAGTACATCTTAAGCGAGCAGGAACTTCCTACTCAGTGGTACAACATTCAGGCAGATATGCCTAACAAGCCTTTGCCACCGTTGAACCCTCAGACTCACCAGCCAATGAGTGCTGATGACTTGTCACACGTATTTAATAAGGAGTGCTCAAAGCAGGAACTTGATACAGAGCATGCCTGGATTGACATTCCAGAAGATGTGTTGGAGAAGTACACCTTCTACCGTTCAACACCTCTTGTACGTGCTTATGCCCTTGAGGAGGCACTTGGTACACCAGCGCATATCTACTTCAAGAATGAGAGTACCAACCCGTTAGGCTCTCATAAAATCAATTCTGCTATTCCTCAGTGTTACTATTGTAAGCAGGAGGGTGATACCAATGTCACAACAGAGACTGGTGCAGGTCAGTGGGGTGCAGCCCTTTCTTATGCAGCTAAGCTCTATGGCTTGGAGGCTGCGGTTTACCAGGTAAAGATTACCATGCAGCAGAAACCATACCGTTCTAGCATCATGCGTACGTTTGGAGCCACTGTAGAGGGTTCTCCTTCTATGAGTACACGTGCTGGTAAGAATATCATCACACGCGATCCTCATCATCCTGGTTCGCTCGGTACAGCCATCAGTGAGGCTGTTGAGTTGGCTACAACCACACCGGGCTGTAAGTATACGCTGGGTTCTGTGCTCAATCATGTGGCACTTCACCAGACCATTATCGGTCTTGAGGCAGAGAAGCAGATGGCGATGGCAGGTGAGTATCCTGATCAGGTGATTGCTTGTTTTGGTGGCGGTAGTAACTTCGGTGGTATTGCCTTTCCATTCCTCCGTCATAACTTTACTGGCGAGCGCCATACTGAATTTATTGCTGCAGAGCCAGAGAGCTGTCCTAAGCTGACTCGCGGTAAGTTTGAGTACGATTTCGGTGATGAGGCAGGTTACACTCCATTGCTGCCAATGTTTACTCTGGGTCATGATTTCAAGCCAGCCAACATTCATGCCGGTGGTCTTCGTTATCATGGTGCGGGTATGATTATCTCACAGCTTCTGAAGGATGGTTATCTGCATGGTGTAGATATCCCACAGTTGGAGTCATTCAAGGCGGGTATGCTCTTTGCACAGACCGAGGGTATCATTCCTGCTCCAGAGAGCTGTCATGCGATTGCAGCCACTATTCGCGAGGCTCTGAAGGCTAAGGAAGAGGGCAAGGAGAAGGTTATCCTGTTCTGTCTCTCAGGTCATGGTCTTATCGATATGCCGTCTTACGATAGCTATATTAATGGCGATTTGCACAATTATTCTGTTAGTGATGAAGAAATTCAGAAGTTCCTCAAGGATGTGCCAAAGGTTGAGTAATAGTTAATAGTTTATAGTTAATAGTTTATAGCAAACAGTTGACAATTATTCTTTGAGATATATTGAAATAACAATATCACATGATAAAAGAAGCCAGGCTGCGAAAAGCAACCTGGCTTTTATTTTTTAGAAATTCTATTCTCTTTTATTTTAGAAATTCTATTCTCTGTCATTTAAGAAGTTCTATTCTCTGTCCTGGACTTCTATCTTTCATTAGAAGTTCAACCACTCCTCGATGGCTTTAGCGATGACATCGAAGCTGGTGGTAGGCTCGAAACGGGCTACAACCTGACCCTTCTTGTTAACGAGGAACTTGGTGAAGTTCCACTTGATATCGGCACTCTCCTTGTAGTTAGGATCAGCCTCGCTCAACATCTTGTCGAGAACAGGGTAGAGAGGGTGACTCTCGTCCCAACCAGCAAAGCCCTTACATTCTTTCAAGAATTTGAAGAGAGGGGCAGCATCGTCTCCGTTTACCTTGATCTTCTTGTAGCGCTGGAACTCTGTGCCGTATGTAAGCTTGCAGAACTGATGAATGCTTTCATCAGTACCAGGGGCTTGCTGACCAAACTGGTTGCAAGGGAAATCAAGTATTTCGAAACCCTGAGCATGATAGGTCTCATAAAGTTTCTCCAGTTCCTCATACTGAGGTGTGAAACCACACTTTGTGGCGGTGTTGACGATGAGCAGCACTTCGTTGGCATACTCCTTGAGGGAAACATCCTTTCCCTTTCTGTCTTTAACAGAAAATTCGTAAACAGTTCTCATTTTTTTTATCTTTATGTATGTGTTATCTATATTTCCGATCTCAACTTATATGATCTAGAGTGCAAAGATACTACTTTTCTCTTAGAATACTTCAATAGTTTTTTTAAAAATTCTAAAAATCGAACAAAATCATAGATGAATGAATAAGCGTAATATATATAATGTAGATAGTATCGCAGTTAAGAGTATATAGATTCCGTAGATAATTGGGTTTGTGAATAGAAAGGTGTGTAGATTATAAGACTACATAACGGCCTGCATGAAACAGCATAAAAATAAAAAATGCAGGATTTTCACAAACCCTGCATTCCTTTTTCTGTTCCTCTTTTTCCTCAAAAAAACAAAGAAAAAGAGGTTTACGATTAATCTATCATTTAACTTTTCTAAGAACTTGTTGCAAAGATACTACATTTTCTTGTAACACCAAACTTTTTCTCCGTTTTTTTTCAGTAAAAAGGGAAAATTAATCAAATACCCCCCCATTTTTATACTTTTTTGCAATATTCGGTTAAAAAATAAGGCAAAACGGCCCGATTTTGTGATTATTCTGCCTGCTTTTTTGTTTAAACGTTTTTGCTGTGTCCGATAACGAAGATGATTGTGTCCGTCAACAAATAAAAATATATCCTGTAATATGTATTACTTTTTCCTACAGATGCAAGAACTTTTGTCAATAAAAATAAAAGCAGCCATCAATAATGATGGCTGCTTTCATCTATTGTTATGCAAGCTACACTTGCGTTCTGTTTCGGTATTCAGTAGGCACGATACCCGTTTCTTTCTTGAATACCTTCGAGAAATACTTAGGGTCGGTGAAACCTACTGCGAAGGCGATGCTGCTCAGTGTATCGTCTGTCTTGCGTAACATCTCGCATGCCTTCTTGATACGTATATGGCGAACGAAGTCTACCGGTGTCATTCCGGTCGTTGCTTTCACCTTATTATATAGTACGCTTCGGCTCATACCGATTTCGTTCGAGATGTCATCAATCTTGAGTTCCGGATTGCCTGTATGGGCAACAACAAATCTGAAGACACGCATCATGGTTCTGTCCTGAATCTGTGCCGCTATAAATGCCAGCTCGCTGTTTGGATCAACCGTTTCGTTCTCGGCACTAGTTTCAGCCTGGTTAAGAGCAGGCAGAGGAGCTGCTGCAGGCAGTATTCGCAGGGCTGCTATGGCATCTTTATCGCCAGTTTCCTTCAGTTTTCTGATGACATCTATCTGAATGTTGCGGCGCTGGGTGAGGATAGCCTCTATTCTGCCGAGCAGATAAGGGGTAGAGAATGGCTTGGTGATATAGGCGTCAACTCCTTCATCAAAACCTCGCTGCTGGTCTTCTACGCTTGCCTTGGCCGAGAGAATCATCACTGGGATGTTGTTGAGGGTGGTATCCTGCTTGATCTCGTGAATCATCGACAAACCATCCATCACAGGCATGGTAACGTCCGTGAGGATAAAGTCTGGTATCTCCTTGCGGACCATCACTAAACCAGCCTTTCCGTTCTCTGCAAGCAGCACGTTATAGGTAGGCGAGAGGATACTGTAGAGGAACTTGCGCAGGTCGGCATTGTCTTCTACTACCAGTATCGTCTGGTCTTTTTGTTCCGCTTCTTCCTGTGCAGTTTCCTGTTCCTTGCCCATTTCTTCCAGGCGTTCAGCCTCTGCATCCTTTTCTTCTTTCTGTTTGTTGTTTTCTTCCAGATAGTCAGATGCATTGTGGTCGTCAATCTGGCCATTCGCTTTTTCTCTTTCTGCCAGGTCGTAATCTTCCTCGGTCAGACCGCTGTTCGTATGGAAGTCTGCCTTGTTGCCGTATCTCTGAACCTTGTCCAGCATTACCAGCATTTCGTTGGCATTGTCTACTACCATTCTCAGCAGTTCCTTGCCCTTTCGGGTGATACCCGGCTCGGTATCCAGAATGGTTTTTACCGGGGCTCCGATGAGTGTTAGAGGGGTTCTCAGACGGTTGGCAGCATCGTTGTAGAACTCGTTCTTCAGCACGCTCATTTCGTGGGTTACGTTCTCGCGCTGGCGCTGGTTGTAGGTATAGAAGATAGCGCCTACGATACCGAAGAGCAGGAGCAGCATCAGAAATTTGCCCCAGATGCTCTCCCAGAAGGTTGGGCGCACTTCGATAGGCAGTTCTGCTACATATTTGCTCCATACGCCATGAGAGTTGGTGGCTCTCACTTTGAGTACATAGTTGCCATGGCTGATACGGTTAAAGCCGATGACATTGCTGCTTCCGTTCGAAATCCACTCGCCCGGAGCGGTATAACCATCGATGCGATAGAGGTATTGGGTCTGATACTTGCGTTCATAGTCGAGCGAAGCAAAGGTGATGGTCAGGTTTCGCTTATTGGCTGGAATCACTACTTTTTCCTTGTGCAGGATAGGCTCCGACTCTTTCTCTCCGCTATAGTGGAGGAAACTGAAGACGACCTTAGGCTGGTAGTTACTCTTCTTCAGCGTAGCCGGATTGAAGGTAATCAGTCCCATAGGGGTACCTACCGAGATGTTGTTGCTTGCCGGGTCGTGGTATGGGCGGCTGTTCGAGAACGACATGTTGAAGTCGAAATCGTTAGGTCCGAACACGTTGCACTTGCCCGTTTTCGGGTCTACGCAGTCGATGCTCGATTCTCTGATCACCCAGATTCTTCCCTGGTTGTCTTCTACCATGCCCTGTACGATGCCTTCGTTTATATTGATGGGATGGAAGTATTTCATCTTCAGGTTGTCTTGCAGGAGCGATTTGTTCACAATCTCTTCCATCACACCGCCCTGTTGCGAGATATACATCTTTCCGCTGGTATGCTCCATGATGTTGTTCACATCGTTTGCTGCCAGACTTGTGGTATCGTTCGGTATGTAGTAGGTCTTGTGATAATTGATTTTCCTTGCGTTTGTAAAGGCATCACTGAAGGTGATGAGACCGTCTGTAGTTCCTACAAGAATGGTTCCCGTAGTGGTGCAGCAGATGCGGCGTACGCGGTCGTAGTGCTGCTTCTCCCAAGGCAGTCCGTTTCGTTTACTGATGAAGCTGATACTGCCGTCTGCTGCCTCATTTACCAGGGCGATACCGCCACCATAGGTACCTATCCAGATGCGTCCGGTGCGGTCGGCTACGATGTCGAATACCTTGTCGAATGGCAGTGAAGCGGGGTCGTTTGCATCGTAGGTAAAGTGCCTTACCTGCATCTTGTCTATCAGATAAATACCGTTACCGTTGGTTCCAATCCATGCTCTTCCCTTGATATCGAAGTAGATGGAGAAGATGCCCTTTTCGGCGAAGTTTACCTGTTGTGGCACGATTTGTCCGCTTGGCGAAAGGTAACCGATGCTCTGGTAGGATGCGTTGAGTACCTGGATTACTCCATTGTGATAGCCTGTCCAGATATGTCCGTCTGGTGATGCATTTACCGAGAACACTTCGTCTTCGCCCACATCCAGCTTGTTGATAATGTAAGGGTGATATTTGAAGACTACCTGTGTCAGGTCGTGAGAGCCTGTCAGCCAGAGGATTCCCTGGTCTGAGAGTACATATTTCGTAATCTTCGGTATGCGGTAGTTGCCCGATGAATTGCTTCTCAGCAGATAAGGCACCAGTTTTCCTGCCTTGCGGTCAAAATAACTGAAGGTTCCTCCTCTTGGCACTACCCAGAGGGTCTTGTTTTCGTCTTGTGTGATGAAATTGCTTTCGCAGGTTGTGCGGTCCATCGGGTCGTCCTGATCGGCAAAGAGCCACTGCTTCTGTCCGGTCTTCGGGTTGATGAGGGTTACTCCCATACCGTCTGTAAATGCCCATACCATACCGAAATCATCGGTATAAATCTTCTTTACCTCTGCCAGAGGCTGACTCGGGCTCTGTACGTTGATGATATCAAACTTGAAGGTGCGCGGGTTGTAGATAATCACACCCAGATTGGTTGCCAGCAGGAGTTGGTAACCTGTATTTTTCAGTTGGTTGATACGGGTTACGCCTTCTGGCATTGGTATCATGGTGAGTCGGTTCTGCAGGTCATATTTTGCCAGTTTACCGTCTTCAGTTGCCAGGAACTCATCTTCTCCCACCCCTCTGAGCCATTTGAAAGGCAGCTGGCTTGGGAATTTCGAATTGTATACGTATGCGCCTTTGTCGGTAAGCACCCATTCTCTTCCGTGTATATCTTGATGGATGTACCATACATTTCCGCTTCTGAGTCCCTTTTCTCCTACTTTGATGAGTTCTATGTTAAGCTTGTCATAAGAATCTCCTGTTGTTCTAACAGTTATTCCATTTTCAGCTGTAATCCATGTAGTCCCGTTCTTCAATGGGTATACCCGGTTCACACGCAGGTCTATATTGAACATTTCGTTTATTCTTTTTCCCAATTGTCTAAACTGGCATAAATGGGTATCGTATACGTAGAGCTGCTGGTCGTATGTGATACACCATACGTTGTTGGTGTAGGATGGTTCTATTTTCAGTATACGGTTGGTTGACAGGACGTCAATATCATCCGGGTTGTCTCTGAAAGTATGAAACTGGTAGCCGTCATAGAACGACAGTCCGTTCCATGTACTGAACCACATGAGGTTGTCTTTACCTTGTTTCAGGTCTGAGATTGTATTGGCAGCGAGTCCGTCTGTGATAGAGAATTTTCTCACATCGCAGTAGGGTACAGCTGCTGTCATGATGGTAGAGAGCAGTCCTAATAGGGTGATATATAATTTTCTTTTCATCATTTTTTATTCGTATACGTTTATTAATCGCAACAAAGGTAGTGAAAATTATTGAGAATACGTATTTATCAGGTGTATTTTTTTATGTTTTTGCATTAAAATATTCCACTTTTCATGTTATAGGGGTAATATTTGGTTGATTTGCTGTATGTTATGCCTAACAAAAAACTCCCCCGATAAATGAATATCGGAGGAGCAGTAGGGATATGTTGTTTTGAATTTGATTACTTCTGAATCATCTTCTTTCCGTTCTTGATGACTACACCCTTGTAAGCCTTGGTTACCTTCTGGCCTGCGAGGTTGTAAACAGGAGCGTTCTTTGCAGCTTC
>JAJWAL010000051.1:0-19953 GCA_021618535.1 Segatella copri
TAGACTTTCAAATCCAAAAATATATACACGATGGTATAATGCCACCCATTAATTTGTATGAATTGGGATTCGATAAAGTCTATATTAAAATTATCAATTCCGCTAATTACATCTCAATTAGGCTTGTTTTTTGTCCAACTGTCAGATACTGTAATGGTTGGACAAATAGGTTCTCGTGACTTGGCTGCAATCTCTCACTAATAGTATCAAGAGCTTTTGCGCCCCAATGTGCTTGCTGTAAATTGATAGACACATAACGCCCTATACCATAATATAAAGACAACTGTATGGCATTACTTGACTGGCTCGCCTGTGCTTGAGCTCGCAAAATTGCCCCTTTTATGGTTTGGACAGCTTTATCTACTGTTATATTGTTTTCTTCCATTATACTCTGTTTTGATATTATTTACAAAGGTAGTGCTTTTAGCCTTTAAGCCACTATTGCACAACCCCTTTCTTTGAAAAGAACGTAAAATTAATAGTTTTATTGCTGTGATTGTAGTTTTATTAACTCACCCTGAAAGGGATACGCATAGTGTGTTGTATGCATTCCCTTCCAGGGTGATTTTTTATGGTTCATCCAGAAATTCGATGATTTCTGCCACTTGTTGCCGGGTGTAGAAGTGGGAAAACTTGCCGGCGTAGCCCGAACAGAGGCTCTGCTTGAGCTCGGGGCACCGGTTGATCCATCTCACCAGCCGGTTGAGCGCTACCCTGGGGGTAGCGGTGGGAAAGTAGAGCATGGCGAGCTCCGCCTTCCCGTAACTTCTGTCTTCTATCATAATTTGTTCGTTTTTGAATAATAAGAAAATCTCTCCGAAAGATACGGAAATATCTCCGAAAGATAAAAAAATATCTCCGAAGCAGAATTTCCTAAAATGGGAGATCTTCGGGCGGAATATTCTCGCTGCCATCCATCTTCTGGTTGTTCTCTATCTCGTCAGGACGCATTTCTATCACCTTCCAGCCGTTGCCCGTCTTGCGGTGAATCTTCTTGAAACCCAGCGCCTCCATGAACATCGAAATGTCCTTGTTCGACATCGACTGGCGGAAGGCGGGGTTCGTGCAGATGCGCTCCATCACGTCACTCGCCGTAACAAACTTGCAGAACTCGGACGGCGTATCGGCATCAGGAACACGGTAGAACTTGTTGATGCGCTCGGCTATGTAGTTGTTTACACGGAAATAAAGATTGTGGCGCTGTATCTCCTCGTTCTCCTCCTTCGTAAACCAGTAAACCCAGTCGCATGGCTCACCCCTCCGGCGCTTCTCTATCACCTCCTGAGCCAGTGCCACAGCCTGGGAATAGATGCCCTCGTAATTGAAGGGGAAGTCGATGGGACTCTTGATCTTCTCGATGCGCCAGATGAGGAAACGGCGGTTCTCGTCATCATCGATGATATGAACCTCATTACTCGTAGCACAGAACCCCGCATTGTTCTGCAAGATGCAGTCCCACTCGGCATAAGGGATTCGCATGCTGATGTTGCGCTTCGTGATATTGCTCTTGAAGGAATCCAGGTTCTTGCCGCGCAGACAACTGAACTCATCGAGACACACTATCGCCTTGCTGGCACACATCTGCAGGAAATCCTTGTTCTTGTAGTCGCCCGTAGAATCGTTGGCGAAATACTTGCGCAGATGGGGCGGCAGAAGATGGTCGAAAAACGTGGTCTTGAAGATGCCGCCCTTGCCTACGAAAACCATGATAGACTGGTTGGTGACATCGGGCCGAACCCAGCAAACCACCATGTTGACCAGCCATTTCCTGAAGGCATAGTCAAAATCCTCCTCCGTATGGCGGTAACCGCCGGTCTGCATCACGGTAACCCGATGGGCCAATTCTGCGATATAGTCAGTCTTTCGGTCCCATTTCGGCAGACTTTTCAGATATTCCTCCATGGGGTTGAATTCGGGACTGAAGTTGCTTCTGATTACCGTATCCAGCTTTTTCTGGGTAGTGCAGATGTTATCCAGTTCCATTTTCACGAACAGCGAATTGCTCACCCGGGTATCCACTTCGGTCCAGTCGAGATAGAGTTTCTCTCCGGTGTTGATGGCGCGCACTTCATACTGGTTGCTCAGCGTGTTGTGGTGCATTTCATATCGTGCTCCCAGCCAACCCAGCAGTGCTCTCATACTGGTATAGCGTTTCTGCTCATCGTCTCCCTGCTGTCTTATCTTCCAGGTTCCCAGCCGCTCGGTATGCTTGTAAATCTCTCGTGCCACCCGTTCGGTATCGGCATATTCGCCGCCAAACTTATCTGCCATGTGTTTCACAGCCTCCTCCTTTTCGGCTCCGAAACAGAGGCAGAATTTGGCGTATCTCACCACGTAGCTGTTGTGATGATGCTCCTCAAACCGCTCTTCCCAGCTCTCCGCCAGTTTGTCTACATACTGCAGAATCTCTTCGGTGGTGAGCGTTTTGGCTGGCGCCTCGTCTTCCTGTTTGCGCGGGCTTTTCTTTTTGGGTTTTTCAGCCTCCGTCTGCCTTTTCCTGTTCTGTTCCTCCTGTTGCTTTGTGGCTTTTTCGAAGTTCTCCACCTCCTCCCGGGTGATGGGGAGAACTTCGGCATTCCAGTTGAAGTAAGCCTCGGGGTCGTAAGCCAGTCCGCAGCTTCTCACCATGTCCTGGCATTGCTTGTCGCTGCTGATACCCAGCAGTTTGTCGTACATGCTCATGGCTTTCCTGATGGCGAGCTGGTGGAGTTCGGTGGCAGTGAGATTGCATCCTTCAGGACGCATATATCTGAGCAGGATGCGGAATCCCTTGCCCGAGACGGTGATGTAGAAGACCATGGTGAAGGGCATGTTTCGGGCTTTCTGCCTGAGTGCCGCGATGTTTTTGGGGGGCACGTCGTCATAATCGAGCATCAGCCAATAGGTTTCCTTCCTGAAGTCAGTCAGCTTCTTGGAGCTTCCCTTGAGCTGCACGCTGGGAGTGATGCAGGGCAGCCGGTGCTTGATGTCCTCCGCCGTTCTCTTGTCCACCTTCATCATCGACCTGTAGCCTTCGGTATTGGTTTTCACCGGTGCCGAATGCATGATGTTGTACTCCAGCACCTCTCTGTTGGGGAGAGGCTTGCTGGTAGAGGTCTTCAGAGTCTGGAAAAAAGAGGGCAAGACCTCTTTCTCCTGTTCTGTTTCCGGGTTATTTCCGGTCTCGTTTGTGGGTTTAATCTCTTTCATTTCTTTTTGGGTTTTATGAGTTTGAATATTTGGTTTAATTCCGATTTTTTCATCGCAACAGAATTGTAGGATAGGATATTTTTCCAGTGACTCAAACTATTGCTGAGGTCGCCCCAGTGTGCCGAACCTTTGTGCAGCATCCATTTGCTCACTTCATCGCAGTAATACCAGAATCTGGTTTTTCCTTGGATGTTTCCTTCATATTCCCAGATCGTACCATTCCAGGCATCCTCCAGATCCTTGTTTATGAGAATGGATATGATGGCTTTATCCATTGCGTAGAGGATTTCTGGAGTGATCATCTTATTTTTTATCTTTTCCTTTATTGTGTCACGTCCACCCATTACTATTCTGATGTCTGTGGCATTTACACCACATACGTTGGCGATAGCCATTTTTACGCTGGCTTCTTCTTCCATTTCTGCTGAAAATTTCAGCACTTCTTGTTTTGTTACGTTATTATTTTCCATGCTGCGAAGTTACACAAAAAGCTGCACATTGGCAGTGAGGGCTATAGCCCTCACTTTTCACAAAGAATAACCTAGGTTAAAGTTTTTAACGCAGCATTTTTGCGCCCATTTTTGTGGGGGTATTTTGAAGAAGAAGTAGTGAAGAAGCGAAACAGCGGAAAAGTGACGAGGTGAAGGGTGAAGGGTATATTTTAAATCTTATATTATATTCTTTTTTTTAGGATTTTTGGAAAAACCAGATAATCAGAAAAATGAAAAAACGGATTTTTTCCCTTGCCGCGCGTATATATAAAAAAGAGTTTTCAAACCTTCACCCTTCACCTTTTTATTTAACGTTCTATGTGTCAAATAGTTACGGGTGAAGGGTGGTGAAGGGTGTTTTTCGCTTTTTATAAACATATTTTAAGAGTTTGGCCCGTTTTTACATATTTTAAGCGTTTATTTTTGGTTCCGAAAGAGGTGCCATTTTTTTAGGGTCCCATTTTTTCTCTTTTCTTACCGCTGAAATCTTTGAAAAGCGAGTGGGGTAGGATATCCCGTCTTATGTTGTGTTAAACAATTATCAGATAAAAGAAGTTAACGATACCGAAAAAGAACTGATTTTTAAACAAATATTAACGCAGAAAACTTGAAGTTTTGCATATTAGATTGAACTTTCGTATGTGGGAAAATTAAGAGAAGTTAAAGAAGTTATCATTCTCTACGGTCGCTGAGGAGTTAAGACAACAGTCTTTTTGGCGTAGTTTTTTAAGCTGCAAGACATACGTGTTAACTCCTTAACTTCCTTAACTCCTTTAACTTCCTGATATGCGAAAGTTCTGTAAGTAACTGAACTTTCGCAAGTTTTACCCCACACGCCCTGAAAGGGCAGAAGCTCCTAGCCCAGGGCATCGCCCTGGGTAGTTACGGACACAAACTTGTCGCCCTGTAAGGGCAAAAGCTTTAAAATACTGGGCTATATATAAAGCTTTTGCCCTTACAGGGCGCCTTGCTGATTGCTATTATACCCAGGGCGCTGCCCTGGGCTAGGAGCTTTTGGGCCTTCGGCCCGTACTTAAACTACATGCGAAACTTCAGTTAAGTTTTTTGAAGTAGCTAGTATTGGTTTATAAAATCTTCCAGAAAATCTTCCGGTGTTCCAACTTTGATGCTTGCAGTTTTGAAATCTTTAATGTTCCTGGTAACAATGTAGTCCGCTTTTGCTTTTTCTGCACATTTGTATTGCATGGCATCTTCAAAGTCTTCAAAGTCGGATATGGTTGCATAGTTAACGCATTCTTCATCTGTTGCGACTACTTTACATATGTTGCAGAAATCAGCAATCAACGTTTTTATTCTGTTGTTGTCGTTGTTCTTGCTTAATATATAGCTTGCGGTCGCAAAAGATATGGCTGCTGCGTATAATTCGATCTTCTGGTTGATAGCTAAGCTCATGATGATTGCTGCGTCATCGTAGAACCCCGTTCTGTTTCCAAGATAATCAATTATCACATTTGTATCTAAGAAAACCTGTTTCATATCAGCTTATTTCATGTAGTCCTTGTAGTATTCGTTTTTGTAGTCGAATGACTCAGGCGAGTTGATGCCTTTAGTCATGGCTGCAATTCTTGGGTCTATAACTAAGTCTGCCTTGGTTATTTTCTTAATCTTTGTCTTGTTGGGAGACACTGCCTTGTTAGGAGACAGTATTTTCTTCAGTGCTTTGACAGCCTTGCTTATTGTCTCGTAATCCTCGTTGGCAATTATGTTGACGAGTGATTGATATTCTGTTTGTAACTCTAATGTTGTCATAATTTAATCTTTTAAAACCTTTTGCAAAGATACGCTGAAATTTTGTAACTTCCAAATTTTTAGGCTGTTTTTTGCATTAGGGATAGAGAAATAACATTCTATAGCAACGACTGGCGGGTTTTGCGTATTCTATTGTATGTAAGATTGTATAGAGTGGGGCTTACTTGAAGTTGGAGGGAGGCTTACTTCAATAGCCAACGAATATTATTTCAGTGACTAGCGAGTGCTGTTTCTGTGAGAACAGGAGGCGGTTCCAGTGAGAACAGTAGGCTATTTCACTTTTTTTCTGCATTTTTTCCTTTTTCCTGCAACCTTTCGGCATCTTCTTACGTCTAACCATCAGATTTCCGAAACAGAACGGTATTCGGTTTATCATGTATTTAGAAACATAAAATTAGAAATGAATATGAAGAAATTTGGTATTTTGGCGGTAACTGCCGCCTTGTTCTTTGCCCCAATGGGCTTGAGTTCTTGCAGTATGGGATCTTCTGCCAGTGAAATGAGGGGGAATCTCAACTTTACGCAGGATGATTTGAGCGAGAAACCTTTCAAGGCTATCGATGTGGATGTGATTGCCGATGTTTATTATACTCAGAACGACGGCAATGAATGCAGCGTGAAGATGGATTACTCTGCCATCAAGGATCAGGAGTTTGTGAAGAAACTGAAGGATAAACTCAAGGTGGTATACCGCGATGGAGAAGTGAAGATAGGATTGAACGGAAGACTGAACGTGCCTTCTTCTTATAACAATGATAATAAGAGACTGAAGATTTATATCACAAGTCCTGACCTGGTGAAGATTACGAGAGAAGGTGTGGGCTCTTTCCATGCCAAGACGATTAATAGCGACAGACTGGAAATCGATAACGAGGGTGTAGGTGCTGTTAAGATAGGGAAGATTCTAGCCAACAAACTGGAGATAACCAACGAAGGCGTTGGCTCGGTGAATATCGACGATGTGGCTGGAGACGATATGAGTATTGATAACGAAGGCGTTGGCTCGGTGAAAATCTCTAAGATTGAGATGGGAAGCCTGAAACTGGATAACGAGGGTGTAGGCTCTGTTAATTTGGATATGTTTAAGGGTGGCAGCCTGATTATCAAGAACGAGGGCATGGGCAGTGTGAAAGCCAAGGTTGACTGCCAGAGTGTTAATGCTACTTCTGAAGGTGTTGGAGGAGTAAACTTGAGTGGCGTAACCCGTCAGTACAATAAGAAAAAAGGCGGAATTGGAGGAATTTCTGATGGTGGATTGACTGTGAGAAACTGAACTTTCACATATCAGGAAGTTAAAGGAGTTAAGGAAGTTAAAGGAGTTAAGACGTATGTCTTTCTGCTTAAAAACTACGCCAAATAGACTATTGTCTTAACTCCTTTAACTCCTTTAACTTCTGAACTTGCGAAACTTGTGTAAATTAGAAGTCCCACTTTACACCGAGGCAAGGGCGAACCATCCAGCCGGCATTGCTGCCGAAGTTGTGGCTGATTTCTACCTCGCTACCTACGCTCAGGTTCTCGCAGCCGAAGTGCTGACCTACATTGTACCAGAGCTGTGGCTCAGTGGTGAAGACGGTGTGCTCAGCTTTGTAATCGATGTTGCCATCCTTGTCGAGCTTCGGGTCGCCATCCTTATCCAGGAAAGAACTGTGATTCTCCCACCAGAAATCTGCGAAACCGCTAAAGTTCAATCCCTTTAATCCAAAGATGTCTTTGCATCCCCAAACAGCAGTAAACTGCATAGGCACGTTCTGGTCGGTCTTGCGGATAGTCTTGTAGAGTGCCTGGAGTGTCAAGGTGTTCTTGAAACTCTTGTCGTGCATGAAATACTCCACACCGAAGAGCCAGGCATTGTTGATAGGGTAGTTCTTGGTAATACCACCATTATACTCTACGTGGAGACTCCAGTTCTTCATTGGGCTGTTCTGCCAGAAGTTCAATGCACGTGAAATCTCGGTATAGGTTCCACCCTGTGCTACGTTTGGACTGCTGGTGTCCATCTTGTCGTAGTTGAAGTCGTGGTCTACAAAGAAATAAGTGTTACCCCATTTGTCCTGCTTGAACATTTCGAGTGTGAGGGTAACAAACTTGCGGTCACTGCCGAAGTCGTAGAAAACTTGGGCGTTGGTCTGTGCTAAAGTTTTGCTCGCAGGGAGCAACGCAAGTGCCATGAGCAGTAGGCTTTTCATCTTTTTCATAAATCTTTTCTTTTCTTTATTATTTATTTAGTGAAACAAAAAACTGCGGACGGAAGGCCCGCAGTTTGTAATTATATTTATCCGTAACGATTAGTATGCGAAGAGAGGGTAATCCTTCATTGTAGCATTCACCTTTTCGCGAACGCGGGCAATGACCTTCTCGTCCTCAGGAGCATTCAATACCTCCTCGATGAGTTCGGCAATGAGGTGCATCATATCTTCCTTGGCACCACGTGTAGTCATGGCTGCTGTACCCAGGCGGATACCTGATGTCTGGAAGGCTGAACGACTGTCGAATGGAACCATGTTCTTGTTGACAGTGATGTCGGCTGCAACCAGCGCATTCTCAGCTACTTTACCTGTAAGGTCTGGATATTTACTTCGGAGGTCAACGAGCATAGAGTGGTTGTCTGTACCACCGCTCACGATACCGAATCCGCGACCGATGAGGTCGTCTGCGAGTACGGCTGCATTCTTCTTTACTTGAGCTGCATACTCCTTCCATGAAGGCTGCAGATTCTCATTGAAGGCTACTGCCTTGGCAGCGATGACGTGCTCTAGCGGACCACCCTGCTGACCTGGGAATACGGCAGAATTCAAGAGCATGCTCATCTTCTTAACCTCGCCCTTCTTGGTAGTCAATCCCCATGGATTGTCAAAATCTTTACCCATCAGAATGATACCGCCACGAGGTCCACGGAGGGTCTTGTGGGTAGTAGAAGTAACGATGTGTGCATACTTCAATGGGTTGTCGAGCAGACCGGCTGCAATCAGACCTGCAGGGTGAGCCATATCGATCATGAGGAGAGCGCCTACCTCATCGGCAATCTTGCGCATGCGGGCATAATCCCACTCGCGGCTATAAGCGCTACCACCACCGATAATCAGTTTTGGTTTGTGCTCAAGAGCCAGCTTCTCCATCTCGTCGTAGTCTACACGGCCTGTTTCCTTGTTCAGGTTGTAACCGATAGGGTTGTAGAGAATACCGGATGTATTGACGTGGCTACCATGAGAGAGGTGACCGCCGTGGTCGAGGTTCAAGCCCATGAAGGTATCACCTGGCTTCAATACGGCAAGCAGAACAGCAGCGTTAGCCTGTGCACCAGAGTGAGGCTGTACGTTGGCATACTCAGCACCGAACACCTTCTTTACGCGCTCGATGGCGAGGTTCTCTACGATGTCAACTACCTGGCAGCCGCCATAATAACGCTTGCCTGGCAGTCCCTCGGCATACTTGTTAGTAAGGTAAGAACCCATAGCGTTCATCACCTCGTCACTCACGAAATTCTCAGAAGCGATAAGCTCCATACCTTTCAGCTGGCGCTGATGTTCTCTTTCGATTAAGTCGAAAATCTCTTGATCTTTTACCATTTCCCTTTACTTTTTATGGTTGATGTTTAATGAAATCGGATGCAAAAATAAGCAATATCTCTCAAACTACCAAATAAATCGTAATATTTTGAGTGATATTGCTTACTTTTTGTTATAAACTACCTGTTTTTGTTACTTGCAGAGCTCTACTTTGCCCAATTGCTGCTCTTTGTCGCAGTAGTGGCAACGTACGATACCGAGCACCTTGTCTACGGTATGGAAGAGGGTCTGCATAGGCTCGTTGTTGGTGATACACTTAGGGTTGTTGCATTTCACGATGCCCTTCAGCGTATCAGGAGTCTTGACGGTCTTCTTCTCTACGATTTCGTAGTCTTTGATGATACTCAGTCCGATGTTAGGAGCAACGACAGAGAGTCGGTTGATTTCCTCATCGGTAAAATACTTGTTGGCAACCTTGATGATGCCCTTCTTGCCAATCTTCTTGCTTGGCAGGTTGTAGCCGATAGTAACAGGAGTCTCCATCTTCTCCAACTGGAGCAGATTTACTACCTGATAGGTCTTTTCGGCTGGTATATGGTCGATTACGGTACCGTTCTCGATAGCCGCAACCACTAATTGACTTTTATTATTTCCCATCTCTTTTTTTTAAAATGTTGAGTGTTGAGTGTTGAATGTTGAGTGTTGAATGTTGAGTGAGGCTTGCGCCCTTGAGGGCCATGTTAGGTGTCCGTTAGGCAACTTAACATTCAACATTCAACATTCAACATTATTCAATTATGCTTTTATCGTTCTTCACGTCATCGAGCGAGATGCCGAGGCAGTGGCAGAAGATAGCCTCACGCGCATAGAGACCATTCTGAGCCTGCTGGATATAGTATGCATGTGGATCATCGTCTACATCGTAAGCAATCTCGTTCACACGTGGCAGCGGATGCATGATCTTCATGTTCTCCTTCGCCTTGCAGAGCATGTCACGCTTCAGGATATACACGTTCTTTACGCGCTCATACTCCATCAGGTCGCTGAAACGCTCCTTCTGTACACGGGTCATGTAGAGGATGTCGGCACCTGCAATCACATCTTCGTTAAAGTCCTCGTGCTCAACATACTTGATGTTGTGCTCCTTGCAGTAGAGTTTATACTCTTCTGGCATGGCGAGTTCCTTAGGTGCGATGAAATGGAAGGTAGGATTGAAGTGGCGCATGGCTGTGATAAGTGAGTGAACGGTGCGGCCATACTTGAGGTCACCCACAAGATAGATGTTCAAGTTCTCCAGGGTACCCTGGGTCTTGTAGATAGAATAGAGGTCGAGCAGGCACTGTGAAGGATGCATGTGAGCGCCGTCGCCTGCATTTACGATAGGCACTGGTGCTACCTCACTGGCATACTGGGCTGCTCCCTCGATGAAATGGCGCATGGCGATTACATCGGCATAGTTGCTTACCATCAGGATGGTATCCTTGAGGGTTTCACCCTTGGTGGTGCTGGATGTCTTGGCATCAGAGAAGCCAATGACACGGGCGCCAAGACGGTTGGCAGCGGTTTGGAAACTGAGTTGGGTACGAGTTGATGGTTCGAAGAAAAGGGTCGCTACGACCTTTCCCTTCAACAACTCCCTGTTCGGGTGCTTTTCGAACTCTTGCGCCATTTCCAGGAGGTACATGATTTTCTCCTTGGAAAGGTCTGCAATGGTCACAAAATTATGTTTTTCCATTTGAAATATGATTGAATGTTCTAAAATCGCCCCCAAAGTTACATAAAAAATCTGATTTCTGTGCGATAAATCAAAACTTTTATGTAATTTTGCACAAATATTTAAAGAAATAGTGATGAGAAAGCGATTTATACATATCTTATGGGCTGTTTTCGGCACCGGAATACTCACGGTTATTCTTGCCTTTGTTGCCATCTGGTTTGGAAAGATTGGCTACATGCCCGACATCGAGGATCTGCAGAATCCTATCAACAGATTTGCCACCCAGGTTTACTCTGCCGATGGCAAGGTGCTTGGTACGTGGAACCTGAACAAGGAGAACCGTATCGTGATTCCTTATAAGAAAATGTCACCTTATTTAATAAAGGCGCTGGTGGCTACTGAGGATGAGCGATTCTATGAGCATTCAGGTATCGACTTCCGTGCACTGGGACGTGCCATCGTCAAGCGTGGTATCCTGGGACAGACTAATGCGGGTGGTGGAAGTACCATCACGCAGCAGCTCGCCAAGCAGCTTTATTCTGAGAAGGCAGGCAGTACGATGGAACGATTGTTGCAGAAGCCGATAGAGTGGGTGATTGCGGTGAAGCTGGAACGCTATTATACCAAAGAGGAGATTCTGGCTCTCTATCTCAATTACTTCGATTTCCTGCACAATGCTGTAGGAATCAAGACGGCGGCCAATACCTATTTTAATAAGGAACCGAAGAATCTGACCCTCTGTGAGTCGGCAACGCTCATCGGACTGTGCAAGAATCCGTCGCTCTTCAATCCCGTGCGCTATCCGGAGAGAGCCCGTGAACGTAGAAATGTGGTTCTTTCGCAGATGGTGAAGGCTGGGTATCTGAGCAGGAGCGAGTATAGTCAGTATGCTGCTGAGCCGCTGACGCTCAATTTCCACCGTACCGACCATAAGGATGGTTCGGCTACTTATCTGCGTGAGTTCCTTCGCCAGTATATGATGGCTAAGCGTCCGGAGCGCAATGATTATCCATCCTGGAACCGTGCCCAGTTTGTGGTGGATTCCACCCAGTGGGAGACTGACCCGCTCTATGGATGGTGCAACAAGAACTATAAGAAGGATGGTTCGCCATATAATGTATACAGTGATGGACTGAAGGTGTTTACAACTATCGATAGCCGTATACAGCAGTATGCGGAAGAGGCTATGTATCAGCATGTAGCCCGCTATCTGCAACCTCGCTTCAGTGCAGAGATAGCCCGCAAGCCAAGCTCGCCATACAGCGATAAGCTGACACCGGCACAGATTAAGAATATCCTGAACCGAAGTATCACCCAGAGTGAGCGTTACCGTACGATGAAGGCTGCGGGATATTCTGAGGATGAAATCAAGGCGGCATTCCGCAAGAAGCAGGAGATGACCGTGTTTACCTATCATGGTGATATAGATACGCTGATGAGTCCGCTCGATTCTATCCGTTATTACAAGAGTTTCCTGCGCAGCGGTTTTATGAGCATGGATCCTAAAACGGGTGCTGTGAAGGCGTATGTAGGTGGATTGGATTATACCCATTTCATGTATGATATGGTGAGTCTGGGACGTCGACAGGTGGGTTCAACCATCAAGCCTTTCCTCTACAGTCTGGCGATGTCTAACGGCTTCCAGCCTTGCGATTTGGCGCCTAACCGTCAGCAGACCTATATGGTGGCTGGCCGTCCGTGGACGCCTCGTAACGCCAACCATTCACGTGCCGGACAGATGGTTCCGCTGAGTTGGGGATTGGCACAGAGTAGTAACTGGGTGAGTGCTTATCTGATGAGTAAGCTCAATCCGCAGCAGTTCGTTCAGATGTTGCGCGACTTCGGCATCAACAGTCCTGATATCCATGCATCCATGAGTCTCTGTCTGGGACCATGCGAGGTAAGTGTCAGCGAGATGGTGAGTGCCTATACCGTATTTGCCAACCACGGCATCCGTACTGCACCTATGTTCGTGAGCCGTATCGAGGATAATGAGGGTAATACGATTGCTACCTTCCAGCCACGTATGAACGAGGTGATCAGTGCCGATAATGCCATGAAGATGCTTACCATGCTGATGGGTGTGGTAGATAATGGTACTGCAGGAAGACTGCGCTACCGTTATAACCTGGAAGGACAGATTGGCGCTAAGACCGGTACTACCAACAACAACAGCGACGGTTGGTTTATCGGCTTTACTCCACAACTCGTAAGTGGATGCTGGGTAGGTGGTGAGGAGCGTGATATCCACTTCGATTCCATGAGTATGGGTCAGGGCGCAACCATGGCTTTGCCTATCTGGGCGATATTCATGAAGAAGGTTTATGCAGACCCGTCGCTGGGCATCAGTCCTGCTATCAAGTTCGATTTGCCGGAAGACTACAATCCTTGTTCCCGCAAGGCAGCCGAACAGGATGACTTTGAGGAAGTAGGAGGTGGCAGCATCGACGAAGTTTTCGAATAAAAACCAAGGCATTCGCCATTTTTGCATGTATTTATTTTAAATAGTGCAAAAATGGCGAATGTTATTTGTTTATATGCATTTTTTTTTGTATTTTTGCAGAGTTTTAGAACATGCATAGCCCGAATGATGTTTCTTCGGGTTTTTCAAAATAGAAATAAAATAAAAAATCATTATAATGAACGTTTCATACAAATGGCTTAAAGAATACGTCGATTTCGATTTGACACCACAGGAGACTGCGGACGCGTTGACCTCTTGCGGACTCGAAGTTGACGCTTTGGAAGAAGTTCAGTCTGTCAAGGGCGGACTGAAAGGTCTCTATGTTGGTAAAGTGTTGACATGCGAGGAGCATCCTAACAGCGATCACCTCCATGTAACAACCGTTGACTTGGGCAAGGGTGAACCTCAGCAGATTGTCTGTGGTGCTCCTAACGTGGCTGCAGGTCAGAAGGTCATCGTTGCCGACCTGGGCTGTGTGCTCTACGACGGCGACCAGAGTTTTACCATCAAGAAGAGCAAACTCCGCGGTGTAGAGAGTTTGGGTATGATCTGTGCTGAAGATGAGATTGGTGTTGGTACCTCTCACGATGGCATCATCGTACTCCCAGAGGATGCTCCGGTAGGTCAGCCTGCTGCTGAGTATTATCACCTGGAGAGCGACTGGCTCATCGAGATTGACATCACTGCCAACCGTGCCGATGCACTCGGTCATTGGGGTGTGGCACGCGACCTCTATGCCTGGTTGAAGCAGAATGGCTACAAGACAAGTCTGCATCGCCCATCTTGCGATGAGTTTGTGGTTGACAACGAGGATCTTCCTATCGATGTTGAGATCCAGAATACTGAGGCTTGCAAGCGTTATGCCTGTGTAAGCATCACCGGTTGTGAGGTGAAGGAAAGTCCTAAGTGGTTGCAGGATAAGCTGAACATCATCGGCTTGCGCCCTATCAACAATATCGTGGATATCACCAACTACATCATGATGGCATACGGCCAGCCATTGCACTGCTTCGATGCAGACATGGTTACCGGTCATAAGATTGTAGTCCGTACCCAGCCAGAGGGCACCAAGTTTGTTACTCTCGATGGCGAGGAGCATACCTTGGGTGAGCACGACCTGAGCATCTGCAATGCTGAGGAGCCTATGTGTATCGCCGGTATCTTCGGCGGTAAGGGTTCTGGTACTTACGAGACAACCAAGGATGTTGTCTTGGAGAGTGCTTACTTCCATCCAACATGGATTCGCAAGAGCGCTCGCCGTCATGGTTTGAGCACTGATGCCAGCTACCGTTTCGAGCGTGGCGTAGATCCAAACGGACAGATTTATGCTTTGAAGCAGGCTGCCATTCTCTGCAAGCAGTTGGCTGGCGGTAAGATTTCCATGCAGATCAAGGATGTATATCCAGAGCCAATGCAGGATTTCCCTGTTCGTCTGAACTATGAGTATGCGCACCGCCTCATCGGTAAGGAGATTGGTGCTGAGACCATCAAGAATATTGCCACATCTCTCGAGATGAAGATCGTGAAGGAGGATGCAGAGGGTATCGACCTCTTGGTTCCTGCTTATCGCGTAGACGTTCAGCGTCCTTGCGACGTAGTAGAGGATATCCTCCGTATCTACGGATATAATAATGTGGAGATTCCAACCCAGTTGAAGAGTTCCCTGACTGTTCAGGGCGATGAGGACAAGGCTTATCACAGCCAGAACCTCGTGGCAGAGCAGCTGGTAGGCGAGGGTTTCATGGAGATTCTCAACAACTCTCTGAGCAAGGCTAGCTACTATACCGACTTCGACCTCAACAAGTATCCTAACGAGACAACCGTGAAGGTGATGAACCCATTGAGTGCTGATCTCGGCGTGATGCGCCAGACGATGCTGTTCGGTGGTTTGGAGAGCGTGGTTCGCAACATCAACCATAAGAGCCAGAACCTGAAGTTCTTCGAGGTGGGTAACACCTATATATATAATAAGGAGAAGTGGAGCGAGGAGAGTCCTATCAAGGCTTACTCTCAGGAGGCTCACATGTCACTCTTCATCACCGGTAAGCGCGTAGAGGGCAGTTGGGCTCATGCTGATGAGCAGAGCAACATCTACGAGCTGAAGGCTGTGGTAGAGAATGTTCTCCGTCGTGTAGGTATGCCACAGAACAACGTGGTTATCAAGCACAGCGACAATAACATCTTCTCTAAGGGCGTAAGTTACGAGACCCGTGCCGGTAAGGTATTGGTAGAACTGGGTATCCTGAGCCTGAAGTTGAAGAAGGCATTCGATATTGAGCAGGATGTATTCTATGCCGATATCCACTGGGATAACCTGATGAAGGCAGTGAAGAAGGTGAACCTTACTTACACCGACATCAGCAAGTATCCTTCAGTTAGCCGCGACCTTGCATTGCTCGTAGACAAGAATGTAGAGTTCGCTCAGATTGAACAGATTGCCCACCAGACAGAGAAGAAACTTCTGAAGAGCGTTGTTCTCTTCGATGTTTATGAGGGTGAGCATTTGCCAGAGGGCAAGAAGAGTTATGCCGTTAACTTCATCCTGCAGGATGAGGAGAAGACTCTGAATGACAAGCAGATAGATGCTATCATGAAGAAGCTTATAGCCAACCTTACAAGCAAGCTCAATGCAGAATTGAGATAATGCAGAAGGTGCTCAGTGCAGAATTAAGATAATATTATAAACAAACGATAAACATTTAAAATTTTATTCCAATGGGAAGAGCATTTGAATATCGTAAAGCTACAAAGCTGAAAAGATGGGGCCACATGGCCAAGACATTTACTAAGTTGGGTAAGCAGATTGCTATTGCTGTGAAGGCAGGCGGTCCAGAACCAGAGAACAACCCATCATTGCGTGCTATCATCGCTAACTGTAAGCGTGAGAACATGCCTAAGGATAACATCGCTCGTGCCATCAAGAACGCTTGTGGCAAGGATACCAGCGATTACAAGGAAGTAACATACGAGGGATATGGCCCTCACGGAGTGGCTGTCTTCGTTGATACTCTGACAGACAACACTACACGTACTGTTGCTGACGTTCGTTCTATCTTCAACAAGTTCAGCGGAAACTTGGGTACAACAGGTTCTCTGTCTTTCCTCTTCGACCACAAGGCTGTGTTCACATTCAAGAAGAAGGAAGGTCTGGATATGGATGAGATGATTCTCGACCTGATCGACTACGGCGTAGAAGATGAGTTTGATGAGGATGAGGAGAACAACGAAATCACAATCTATGGTGCTCCTACAAGCTTCGGCGAAATTCAGAAGCATCTGGAGGCTGAGGGTTTCGAAGTAACTGGTGCTGAGTTCACTTACATCCCTAACGATTTGAAGGATGTAACTCCTGAGGAGCGCGAAACTATCGACAAGATGGTTGAGAAGTTGGAAGAGTTTGACGATGTTCAGACTGTATATACCAACATGAAGCCAGAAATTCCTGCAGACGCAGAATAAGCATTATGTTGCAGCAAGACAAACAGGATAAGTTGCAGAAGGTAACTTATCAGACTCATGGCACCTGCTCAAAATACATCTGCATCAGTATAGATGAAGATGGAAATGTGCAGGATGCCCAGTTCATCGGAGGCTGCGATGGCAATACCAAGGGCGTTTGTGCTTTGATTAAAGGCATGAAGGCAAAGGAGGTCATCGCCCGACTGAAGGGTATCACTTGTGGCAATAAGCCTACAAGCTGTCCAGACCAGTTGGCGACAGCTTTGCAGGAAATGGGATATTAAGAGTATTTTAGGCACGGATTACTAGTAGTGATCCGTGCCTTTTTACTACTAGTACTCCGTGTCTTTTCTAATACTTGAAGATATCATCCAGCAACACCTCCTTCGGGTTCTTAGCCGAATGATATACGAAACGGAAGGTGAAATGCTCTTCCTTATATTTCTTCAGACCAGGGTTGTTGTCCAGGGCTTCCTTCTGAATCTTATGGAGTTTACCCTTGTTAGCATCAATCGCCTTCTTGTTATCTGCCTTGTTTCTCAAAGAGATATAGTACGTATACATCTTCTTGGTTTTATCAAATGCAGCACTGTCAGTCCTGGCGTCGTTGACGTATGGAGTAGGACAGTATTTTTCAGTATATTCCTTGGCTTCACGAGCCGCTTTGTCCTCCAGACTTTCTGTACAAGAAACGAGCAAAGAAGCAAAAATACCGATGTAAATCAACTTTTTCTTCATGATTTTTCTATATTTTATCTAAAAATCCCTATTATTTTCAATATTTTGTGCAAAGATACGAAAAAAAATACTATCTTTGCACTCTAAAGAGAGAAAAATTATATGGAGAATATAAATAAAATAAGAAATTTCTGCATTATTGCACATATAGACCATGGTAAAAGTACCTTGGCAGACCGACTTCTGGAGAAGACTCAGACCATCAAGATTACTGAAGGACAGATGCTTGATGATATGGATTTGGAGAGAGAACGTGGTATCACAATCAAGAGTCACGCTATCCAAATGGAATATAAGGCAAAGGATGGACAGACCTATATTCTGAATCTTATTGATACTCCGGGACACGTTGACTTCTCATACGAAGTTTCCCGTTCCATCGCTGCTTGCGAGGGAGCACTGCTGGTTGTTGATGCCACTCAAGGCGTTCAGGCACAGACCATTTCAAACCTCTATATGGCTATCGAGCACGACCTGGAGATTATTCCGGTAATCAATAAGATAGATATGCCTTCAGCTATGCCTGATGAGGTAGAAGATGAAATAGTAGACCTGATCGGTTGTAAGCATGAGGATATTCTCCGTGCTTCAGGTAAGACCGGTGAAGGTGTAGAAGATATACTGGAAGCTGTTGTTAATCGTGTTCCTGCTCCGGTAGGAGACGAGAAGGCACCGCTTCAGGCTTTGATTTTCGACTCTGTATTCAACTCTTTCCGCGGCATCATCGCCTATTTCAAGATAGAGAATGGCGTGATCCGTAAGGGAGATAAGGTGAAGTTCTTCAATACCGGCATGGAATATGATGCTGATGAAATCGGTGTATTGAAGATGGATATGATTCCACGCCAGGAATTGGGTACCGGTGAGGTAGGTTATATCATCTCGGGTATCAAGAATGCTACCGAGGTAAAGGTGGGTGATACCATTACCCATATCGCCCGTCCTTGTGACAAGGCGATTGCGGGTTTCCAGGAAGTGAAACCTATGGTCTTTGCCGGTGTTTATCCTATCGATCCTAGCGATTACGAGAATCTGCGTGCATCGCTCGAAAAACTGCAGCTCAATGATGCTTCATTGACTTTCTCGCCAGAGAGTTCTGTGGCTTTGGGCTTCGGTTTCCGTTGCGGATTCCTCGGTTTGCTCCACATGGAAATCGTACAGGAGAGACTGGACCGTGAGTTTAATATGGATGTCATCACTACCGTACCTAACGTATCTTATATGGTATACGACAAGCAGGGCGGTGAGAAAGAGGTGCACAATCCTTCCGGATTGCCAGACCCAACGCTGATAGACCATATTGAGGAACCATATATCCGGGCAACCATCATTACGGCAACCAATTATATTGGACCTATCATGAAACTCTGTCTGGATAAACGAGGCGAACTCATCAACCAGGAATATGTGAGTGGAAACCGTGTAGAGCTCCACTTCATGTTGCCGTTGGGTGAAATCGTCATCGACTTCTATGACAAGCTGAAGAGTATCTCCAAGGGATATGCTTCGTTCGACTATCATATCGATTCATTCCGTCATTCCGACCTGGTGAAGCTCGATATCCTGTTGAATGGAGAGCCTGTAGATGCTTTGAGTACTTTGACTCACCGCGATAACTCTGTGAGCTTCGGCCGCAGAATGTGCGAGAAGTTGAAGGACCTCATACCTCGTCAGCAGTTCGATATTGCTATCCAGGCTGCTATCGGTGCCAAGATTGTGGCACGTGAGACTGTTAAGCAGGTGCGCAAGGATGTTACTGCCAAATGTTATGGTGGTGACGTAAGCCGTAAGCGCAAGTTGCTGGAGAAGCAGAAGAAGGGTAAGAAACGCATGAAGCAGATTGGTAATGTGGAAGTTCCACAGAAAGCCTTCCTGGCTGTGCTCAAACTCGACTAATGATTTAATATAAGTATAATGGAAAAGGAGGTTAAGTATTATGGCAGACTTTAAAGTAATTACCCCTAAGCGTGATATTGCGCGCGAGCTGGCGCGTAAATATAGTACGATGACTCATGATGAGCTCGATGTGATGGAAGATATCCTGGAGCCTATCAAGTATGGCAAGGGCGAGATGATCTTGCCTGAAGGTGAACAGTGCATGGGTATCTCGTACATCGAGAAGGGATTGATACGCCAATTTTACTTAAAGAATGGCAAGGAGGTGACTGAACATCTGGGTGTGGATCATTCCATCTTTATGTGCATTGAGAGCCTCTTTAAGGAAGAGCCTACCCGCCTGCAGGTAGAAGCTCTGGAGCCTACTCTGGTGTATATGCTACCGAAGAAGAAACTGGAGGCGGCTGCTATGCGTAATGTCAATATCCAGATGCTTTATCGTAAAATACTGGAAGAGAGTTTGATTCAGTCTCAGATTCATGCCGATCTGATGCGATTTGAGTCGGCACCTAATAAATATAAGCGCCTGTGCGAAATGAACCCACAGGTGGTTCTGCGTGCTCCGCTCACCTATATCGCAAGCTATCTGCAGATGACTCCGGAAACGCTGTCCAGAATCCGCTCGAATACTTTATTATAATTTATAATTTACTGAACTTTCGCATGTTTTGCCCCACACGCCCTGAAAGGGCAGAAGCTCCTAGCCCAGGGCATCGCCCT
>JAJWAL010000185.1:0-3355 GCA_021618535.1 Segatella copri
TCAACACTCAACATTCAACACTCAACATTCAACACTCAACATTCAACACTCAACATTCAACATTCAAAATATGGACTATGATGTAAAAGGAAATCTCCATGAGGTGCTGGGCAGCTTGCCTGCCGGTGTCCGTCTCGTTGCCATCAGCAAGTTCCATCCCAACGAGTATATCGAGGAGGCTTATGCTGAAGGACAGCGTATCTTCGGCGAGAGTCATGAACAGGAACTCGCTAAGAAGGTGGCTTCGCTGCCTGAGGATATCGAATGGCATTTCATTGGACATCTGCAGACCAATAAGGTGAAGTATATCGCACCTTATATCTCGATGATTGAGTCGGTAGACAGTCTGAAACTTCTTAAGGAGATTGAGAAGCAGGCTGCCAAGCACGATCGTGTGGTGAAGGTTCTTCTGGAACTTCATCTGGCTGAGGAAGATACCAAATCGGGTCTTTCTCTTGATGCTTGCCGCGAACTCCTTGAGGCAGGCGAATGGCGGGAGATGAAACATGTGCAGATTTGTGGCATCATGATGATGGCATCGAATACGGATGATGAACAGCAGATTGCTCAGGAGTTTGATGAGGCTGCGAAGTTCTTCGATGAGGTAAAGGCAAAGTATTTTGCCGATGATGATGCTTTCTGCGAGCGTAGCTGGGGTATGAGTCACGATTATCATATTGCCGTTAAGCACGGCAGCACGATGGTTCGTGTGGGTACCACCATCTTCGGTCCTAGAATATATTAAACAAAGAGGGTGTGTCATAGACTTTTGACACACCCTCTTTGTTTATATATTAGTATACTATCTTCTGTCCCTTGTTGGTAATGTAAATCTTGCCCTTTTGTAGAACGGAAACCTTTCTGCCTTCCAGGTCAAAATATACTGTCGGTCTGTCTTTGCCGATGATGACAGATGATATTCCGGTAGGAGAGAAGTTCTTGAGATAATCGAAGGTAACCAGACCGGTTGCTTCATCCTTTGTGATGTTGTAGAGTGGATGACTCGTGTCAACGCTGTTGTTCAGGGTAACGCTGGTCAGACTGTTCACCTCGTACTCTGTAGCAGAGCCAGCCTTGTAGGTCGGGAACGGGTCGTTCTGAAGACTCGTTATAATATCATCGCTGCTAACTTTCTCATTATAGCTGTTGTATACCATGCCGTCTGCAGGAACAATCATTATCCTTGGCTTACCTAGCGTGTTGTTGGGATTATCAAACAGATTAACCGAAGTCTTGTCATCGTAGTCGATGCGCCATACCAGCAATCCGTAACCCAGAGCCTCCTTGTACCATCCCTCGTTCCGGATGTTCTGCAGCAGCAGGTATTCGCCCTGATCGTTGGCTATGATTTTGAATGCATCCGATGCTATGTCGTATGGTTCCAGCTTCAGCTGCTGCGCCTGGGTATCTGACAGCAGGGTAGGCTGTTTCCATCCTACGATACTCTTCTCCCATGGTGAATAAGGGATAGGCTGGTAGCCGTTAGCCTGATAACTGCCCATATCCATGACGTCCCAATATTCAGGACTCTGGTTGTGCTCTGTGAGGCCGTTGGTAGGATATATATCTGGCAAACCGAGGGTATGTGAAAACTCATGACAGAAGAGACCGATACCATTGATGTAGTATTTGCCGTCTTTGGTATCTTTAGGCTTATAGTTCAGCTCGTTGTTGATGCCGAACCGCTTTACCTTCTTCCCATCATAGGTTCCCACTTCTACGGTACCTGATTTCGGCCAGAGACAATCGCCAGAATTGCCTGAGATGCTTTCAGAATAGCCGGCATAAATCACGTATACGAGGTCTACATATCCGTCGTCGTCGCTGTCGTAATCGGCAAAGTTTACCTTCTCGTCTACCTGCTGGCAGGCTTCCTGAATCATCTGAGGATAGTTGGTATCACTTCCGTCGTCACCTCCGTTCTTGCCATAATAGGCAGAATTCTTGCTTACCGTAACAGGACCCACCACATCAAACTGTGGTATGAACTGGTTATCGCTCATATCTGCGAAATACTGCTGTACGCTGCCGTAGTTCTGGCAGTAATTCTCGTTGGTGATAAACACTTCTTTATCAGCCTCAGGCATAGCTTCTCCCTTTTTTCCGTTAAGGTAATGGTTGAATGTTGCAACCGGATCCTTACTCTTGAACTTCACATCCTGAAACTGCACCAGGAGTACCAATGCCTTCGGGCTTCCCTTATGAGGGAAATAGCTTGGTCTCACGGTTCCTATTTCTGAAGCTCTTGTAAGATTCTCTGAAGAGAAAGCACGGGTCTTTCGGGTGTTCAGCTCTTCGGCAGTTATCTTTTCGTATTTTCCGTCTTGGGTTTCCCGCAGGGGCGTACCGTCCAGCAGCATGTAGTAGTGGAAGGTTTCGTCGCTATGCAGGGTAGCACATGCTACGGTTCCATCAGCCAGCATAATCTTGGCGATGCCCGGTTTAGCCTTTACGGCATAGAGATTGGCGATGCCCAGGAAGGCGAGCGCCAGAGAGATGATTGTCTTCTTCATAAACAGTTAGGATAGATGGGGGATTATTTATAAAAGTATTGTCCTTTCTTCTGAGTCTGGTGCCCAAACTCGATGGCGTGATGCGGACAATGGTGATAGCAGGTAAAGCAGGTGAGGCAATCCTTGTGATGCAGCCATTCCGGGTATTCTCCATGTCCGCCCTTGATATCGCCTACGGGACAGACGTTGGCACAGATGCCACACTTCACGCACTTGTCTTTCTCTACATGGAACCGCTTGTCGGTGATGAGCACCTTTTCGAAGAAACCGCCCACAACCTTGGTGAAGAACCAGGGGATAGGACCTTTTATCAACCGGTTCACGCCCTCTTTCCTGTCGAATATCTCTTCGCAGATAACCGCCAGTTCCTGTGCCGATTTCGATTTCTTGCGTACTTCGCGCTCCTTCGGATCAACATCCATGAAAGGAAGTCCTACGTAAGATTCCGGCATGATGAGCGAGTAGGAAGATGAAACCTCCGTGATGCCCAATGCCTGAAGCGATGCATTCTGCGAAATCGTATCGTTGAGGTTTTCGATGGTGAGTCCGATGCTGTCGCCTGCAGTACAGACGCAATAGGCGAAAGGATGCTTTCTGAACGTCTCCTTGTCTTCAGCAGTCGCATCAGGAGTTTCTCTCCGTATCTTCATCTTCCTGATAAACTCCCTTACAAGGCGTGGAACTCTCCAGCCATGTACGGGGAAAACGAATCCGAGCCGTTCATTCTCTTTCAGAATAAACGGCTCGGCTATATTGTGGCTTGAATCATCCGCCCGCATATAAGGGGCGATAGGAATCAAGTCTTCGTGTGTAGCCGCTGCCAGTCTGGCTGCTGCCCACTT
>JAJWAL010000052.1:0-19899 GCA_021618535.1 Segatella copri
CTTGGCATGGAGGTTAAATATGAGATTCGTCAAACCGTTTAAATATAGTAGGATAAGAGAAAAGCTATCCTTTTTTGGGCGGTAAGATGAAACATACCTATTTCAAATCGTCCAAGAAAGAATTCAAAGATTCAATCGTAAATCAGAATGAGAATCATGAAACTGACATATATCTTTCATAGTGGTTTTGCAGTGGAGACCCAATCCTGCGTATTGGTCTTCGATTATTGGATGGATCCCGCCGATTGTATGCCGGTGATTCTGTCCAAGGGTAAGCCTGTGTATGTACTTGTAAGTCATTTCCATGAAGATCACTTCTCGCGGGAAATCTTTTCATGGCGCAAGCGCTACCCACAGACCTCTTTTACCTACATACTCTCCAAGGACATCATCAGACATCACAGATGTCAAAAGGTCAAAGCTGACGTCTTGATGGTAAAGGGGAAATCATGGTGCGACAAAAATATAAAGATAGTTGCAGCCGGTAGTAATGATAGCGGTGTGTCTTGGATAGTAGAAGTTGAAGGCAAGCGTATCTTTCATGCAGGCGATCTGAATAATTGGTACGCCAGGTTCTTGACTTCCGACTATAAGGGTGGAACCATCTGGAGCTTTGAGTTTGGCGAGATAGACCCTCAAAAAGACGAGAAGCAATATTTGGGTGAACTCAAGGACATCAGAAAAATGACTGATAGCTTTGATGTTGTGCTGTTTCCTGTAGATGGCCGCATAGGTAATGGCTATACCCGTGGTGCAAGACAGTTCATAGAGCAATTCCAGACAGGTCTGTTTGTCCCAATGCATTTTGTGGCAAGTGGTTTCAAAAGCGCCTGGCGTATGAAAGAGTTTACCGATGCTGTGCAAATTCCGTTTTGGAAGATAGCACATGAGGGCGAATCGATAGATATATGATTCTTGCTCCATGAAGGGTGGTAATCATTCCAGGACTAGCAAGGCAAGAGATACGACAAAATTATAAACATAGAATGACATAATTAACAATGAATCCAATTGATATAGCACTCCGTATAGCAACGTCAGCCCATGCCGGTCAACTTGATCGCGATGGCTATCCTGTTATCCTTCATCCACTCACAGTGGGCTTGATGGGCCATACAGACGAGGAAAAGATGGCAGGCTTTCTGCATGATGTGGTAGAAGATACCTCCTACTCCTTTGAGGATTTGCTTCATGAAGGTATTCCCACAGGTGTAGTGAATGCCCTTCGCATCCTTACACATAAGCCGGGAACTGATTATTTCGATTATGTGCAGAGCATTATCGATTCTCAAAATCCCATTGCACTTCAAGTGAAGTACAATGACCTCCAACATAACTTTCAGAGAGGTAAGGACTACCCAGACCTTCAGAAGAAGCATGGCAAGGCACTGGAAATGATTAAGGCAGCCATCGAAAAATGCTCTCAGGTTGACATCTATCATGCGCCTGAAGACTGCAGTATAGAGGTTGGCATCTTTGCCTGCGGATGTTTCTGGGGCGCGCAACATCAGTTTCAGAAACAGCCCGGCGTACTCAATACCCTGGCAGGATATACCGGTGGCAAAGAGGCTTTTCCTTCCTATGCCGATGTACGAGACCACAAGACGCATCACGTAGAGGCCGTCATCGTGGAGTTCAATCCCCAACAGGTTTCATATGAGAGCTTATGTAAACTCTTCTTCGAGATTCACGACCCGGCACAGACCGATGGTGTTGGTCCTGATTTGGGGCCACAATACCGCAGCTGTATCTTCTATCGTAATGAATCTCAGAAGCAGACAGCCGAACATGTGACGGAACTTCTCCGTAGTAAGGGTGACGAGGTCAATACCTTGCTCCTGCCAGAGGAGACATTCTACATTGGCGAGGCCTACCACCAGCATTATTATGAAAAAACAGGTGGTGAGCCTTATTGCCATCTGAGAACGAAGAAATTCTGAGAAGTAATTTTCAGTAAAATATCAAAGAGGTAAATATAGGCTAGAATTTTCATGTCCAAAACTCTTCTTCGCCAGTGGGTTGCATCTTGCCCCCGCACTTTGGGCAAGTATGCATATCCCACCTGTGAATCCTGTCAGAACCACATCTTAGACATAGCCTTCCTACAAGAGAATTAAAACTAGGTGCAGCATCACCAATTACTCCACCCACCACAAGAGGTACTATGTTTCTGCAGTCAGGACAAGACATGGCTTCGATATGCTGTCCCATGAAGCCACGTCCCTCATATACTTCGGTCTCGTACCCACAATCCTGGCATCTGAATATCTTCTTTTGTGACATAAATAATCTCCTTTCTTACCATTTTAACACCCAACTTGCATCGGAGTATTTTCCTATAATCTCTGCGTCCTTGATGACATGAAGCTGGTGGACATACTTGTTTCTCTTGCTGGTATCTATAGCTTTACCTTCCTTGTCATGGCTATTGAATATTTTGGCAAATACGAAATCAACTGCTCCATGCTGTTCTCTTGATCAGCATCTTCAATTGGTTGCCGCTGAGCGTCCATGCCTCAGAGATAGCAATATCTATGTCTTCTGAGAATCTACTACCGATACCATATGCTTTTGTAAGACTTGTTCCTCCTTTGAAAATGGCACGGTTATCCTTGTCGTTCGCAGCCATCAAAGACAACGATCGACAAATCCAATAGTCTTTCTCTATAAAGATACTCTTAATGCCGAGTCCTCCATCTTCTACAGGTTGCGATGCTGCTTGCAATGCATCAGAGAACAAATCCCTGTTTTCATGTAATCTCATATGATTTTCCAGTTTTTTTTGTTTGATAATACTTTGTCGGAGACTGGCAACTTGTAGCTGGTCACTCCATTCAATGTTTTACTGATGGTTTCCGTTTCAAGCCCCATGTTCTCGTAGATGGCTCCAAGCAAAGCTCTTACATAAGGTGTGTATGCCAAGGATAGTTCTGCCAATTCTTGCTTCTGTTCCATTGAAAGAGCATTGATTGCTTTGCAAATATTCGTCACACATTCATCTGGTGAAGTGGCAGGAATGTCCTTTATAAGGCGCAGAGCATCCAATATTCTAAGTAGTGGAATATTGCTTGATGTTATGGCGTTCTCTTGTAACAAGAAAGATATTTTCACGCCATTCCTTGTGATAGGTCTCCGATATTTATTTGTGCCGACAAGGATGGATGAGCTTATCTGTGTAGTCAACCCCAGGGATGCAAATGCGGCAGTTCCGGTAATGTAGCCTACAATCTTGCCATTTTGCTCCAGAAAGTCTTTTACAAGTTCAGAATCTGCAGGTTTCAGATTTCCAAAAATGGTCTTCTTCGGAATATAGTATTTTCCCTTTGCTATCTTTTGCAGTTCGCCTTGGTGCACAAGACGGTTGAGAGCTTTGGCAAGTGCCGGCTGATACCGCATCTCCACCCCAAAATCTCTTGTTGTCAATGCGACCCCTGCAGGGGTCGATGACAATTTTTCCTTTATCAGACTTGCTATAACCATGTTTATCTCCTATTTTCGAGTGCAAAGTTAATAAAAGTCTTGTTTTTTACGCAATAAACTTGACTTTTATATATTTCTTTAACTATTTTCATGCTATAATCCATTCCATATCCTTTCATCCTCCCTTGTTTTTCCATAGCAAATTTAGCCCACATTGCAGCAGCCTTTGGTGAAAAACTTAAAGATTCCTAACGAAATCCTAGATTTTGGCAGTTTTTTTCATAGCACAACTCCCCTACCAGCTCCGCTTTGCCGAGCCAGTTAAAATCAGCGAAAACAAACAGTCGTTCCATTCCTACTCCTTTTTAGATGCTCGTTGACGATTCTTCAGTCCTATATCCTGCAATGCTCTTCCGAGTTTGTCATCCTTTGCCAGGAGCAAGATGTCATCATCCAGCTGAAGAGCATAGAGTACACGCAGGTAAATTCCGATGGAAACCGTTGGTAATCCCTTTTCTACCTTGCAAAGTGTAACTTCCGAGCATGTTGCCCTTTCTGCAACTTGCGCCATGCTCAGGTTGCGCCGTAATCTGGCAAGCTTAATCTGCTCACCCACGATTTCCATCTTTTGAATCAACTTCCTTGGAAGTTTGTTTGCCATTGTATTCTTTGTCATAGCTTTAATCTTAATTATGATATGCAAAAATACATAATTTACTTTATTATAAGATGGGTTATCAAGTTTTTTAAAGAATAATTAGATGTATTAAATTAAACGCAGAAATCTGCCGGCATTACTGCCAGCAGACCTCTGCGTTTTAATTATATTGAAAATCAGATATTTGTTACTCTGAAACAGCAGCCTGTTCTATCTCTGTTGACTCCTGCTGGGCGTTCTTCTGTGGAGTCTCCTGAACCTCAGCTGGCTGCTCAGATTGGGTTGTTTCTACAGACTCTGCTGTTGTCTCTGCAGGAGTCGCCTGCTCTGTTGAATCTTCTGTACCAGCCTGAGGCAAAACAGGTGTGCTGATCTCTGCTGAATCCTTTGGAGTTTCAGGTGCTACTGTATCAACTGGAACTACTTCAGAATTATCTATCATCATTTTGCTTGATGCAAATACGTTGCTTACTGAAACCATTACCATAGCTGCGATAGCTGCAAAAACGAACTTCTTCATAATCTTATCTATTTTAAATTGTTACTATTTATTGTTATTTTCTCTGTTTTGGGATTCATTATCGAACCCGCTATTCATGGTTGCAACCTGCATGCCAAAAGATAATAGAAAAGATGATAAGCTTGATATACAGAGACTTATAATTTGTGTGCCATAAATTACCCCTGTGGAATTTGGGGAAAAGGTGTAGAACTATTCCCCAAAAAACTGGGGAATAGCAAGATTATGGCACCACGTAATATCATCTATAGCAATAATGCTTCCTTCGATTTAAATATTCCAGGTCTTCTTGGTGAGCATAGGCTTCCTTTTCAAACCTGATGTTGTAATATGCCCGCATCCAATCCCGATATTTGAGATATAAGTAAAACCATTCTATGATGTACCAGAGGTAGAATGGGATATACAACAACTCCCTTGCTTGGGCCGTATGTATGAGCTCATGGTTGAGTTCCACTTTAGAAAGCTCTTCGCAAGTAACAATTATGCCAAAGAGATTGATTGCAATGAAGCTTTTCATGAAGGAACGTCTCTTGATTCTGATAATCCTAGTCATAAGCCATAAGATTGCTGAGTTCGTCGAGGAAGTTAATCATCATGCTTCCGGTTCCTCTAGACTGGGAAGCTGCCCTTTTTCCGGCAATTCCCATGGCTTTCATGGCATGAAAAGATGCTTCCAGAGGATCGGAGTTCACAGCAAGGAATGCCCCAACGATACCAGTGGCAGTACATCCCATTGCAGTAACCTTGCTCATCATGGGATGTCCTTCATGAACATAAGCCATTCTTTCGCCATCCGTGATGAAGTCTATGGCTCCAGTTACAACTATGATACAGGAAAGTTGCTGAGCCAGTTTCTTAGCCTGTTTCTCAACCTCATAGGTTTCCTGGTGACTATCCACTCCCTGCATGCCTATCTGGTGAGAGTACAATGCCTGAATCTCACTGGCATTTCCCTTGATGACTGTAGGGTGACACCTGAGGATAATCTGTGATGCTATATCCATACGAAAGCGGGTGGCTCCTACTCCAACCACATCAAATACGATAGGAATTCTTTTTTTCATGGCAGCTTCCCCTGCCAGTATCATCGAGTGAGCAGTGGTGCTTTCCGGAACGCCCAGGTTGAGAGCCAAGGCATTGCTCTTGCTACTGATTTCCTCCACTTCTTCCTCGGCACGCGCCATGATTGGTGATGCTCCAATAGCCAATAGGCTGTTGGCAACAAAGTTCATAGCCACATAATTGGTTATGTTGTGTACGAGAGGCTGCTGCTCTTGTATCAATTGTAAATCTGTCTTCATTTGTTTCACTACATTATTAATATATACTGTACCCATTGTCCCTGCACCATTGTTTGGCATGCTCAAATCCTTGGGCAGTGGCTCTGTGAATCCATTTGAGTCCCTTGCGCTTGTCCTGTTGAACGCCCGTACCGGTCATATAGAACCATCCGGTAGAGAACTGAGCCTGTGGATCACCTTGCTGACCTGCCATTTCATACCAAAAGGCAGCCCAACTGTCATCCTTCTCTACTCCATCTCCATTCCAATAGTTGGCACCTACATTCTTTTGGCTCTGAAGATGTCCCCTTTGAGCAGCTTTCAGCCACCATTGGTGAGCCTTTACGTGGTCTTCTTTAGTTCCCTGACCCAGGTAAAATGCATTGGCAGCGTTAACCTGTGATTGTACATCTCCTTTCTCTGCTGCAATCAGATACCAATGAAGAGCTCTTTCGAAGTCCTGTTCCACTCCATCTCCCTGGTAGTAGCATTCTGCCACATTGTAGCATGCGTAAGTATCTCCCAGTTCAGCAGCCTTCATGTACCACTGAAATGCCATCACATGATCCTCCACAACACCGATGCCTTGCGCATAGCAGACACCCATGTTGTTCATCGCCATTAAATCTCCTTCAAGAGCTTGCTGACGATATTTGTTTGCCGTTTCACGTTCCTTTTTCATTTCTGTAATCTCAACTTGGGTGCAAAGGTACAACTTTAATTTTGAATTTCGACACCCTAAAGATACAAAAAGAAAAGGCAGCTGCAAGCATCTTCACAAACGCCTACAACTGCCATCTCTATAATATATATGGAAACTTCTTTCTACAATTCTCTCAAATTTTCATGAAACATCGCCTGTTAAGCGAAGTTCTTCATGTTGGATCTTGCACCATACTCAGCGCATGCTGCAACGACCAAAGCTAAAATCATTCCTAAAATCATCATAATCTTATCCTTTCTCTATATCAATCTGTTATCCTTATCTACATCTTCTTTACCTCATCTAATATCCATTAGAGAAGCTTCATTGGAAGCATCCTATGGATGCCTCTCAAAGCTTGCTTACTTGCCGAGGCAGATCTTCTTGTTTACATTTACAACCTCTGCAAAAAGAGCAGCTGCAACTGCCAATGTCATTCCTAATACTATCATAATGTTACCCTTTCTTTACTTTAATTATTCGTTATTCAATCTTTTCGAGTGCAAAGATAATGCCTTTTTGTGTGCGCACACATTTTTTGGGAAAGAAAATGCAGAAAAGGGTATGATTTCTTGATTTCCGTCAAAAACTGTCATGACAATTGGAACAAAATGGCATACCAGTATGGATATATAAATATTAAAAATTTGGATAATACATCTAAAATTAGTAACTTTGCACTCATGAAGAATTTTGCAGCGATAGATTTTGAGACTGCCAACCAGCAACGAACCAGCGTTTGCTCCGTGGGCATTGTGATAGTAAGGGATGGTGAGATTGTGGATAGCTACTACAGTCTCATCAAGCCAGAGCCTGAGTATTATTCCTATTGGAATACAAGGGTACATGGACTAACCATGGAGGATACCATGAACGCCAGGGTATTTCCAGAGGTATGGGCTGAGATTCAGCCAAAGATTGAGGGATTGCCATTGGTGGCTCACAACTCTCCCTTTGACGAGGGATGCCTGAAGTCTGTGTTCCAAATGTATCAGATGGACTATCCCGATTATGAGTTCCATTGCACATGCCGAGCCTCCAGAAGAAAGTTGGGATCTCTCCTACCCAACCACCAACTACAAACCGTAGCTGCTTATTGCGGGTACGACCTAACCCAACACCATAATGCCCTAGCTGACGCAGAAGCTTGTGCTTGGATTGCCAGGAAACTACTATAACTCTTACAACTCATTTTAATGTTTTTTGTCACAAAAATGACAATAGCACTACAAGGGAGTTGCTTTCACGGGTTCATACCGTGAAGCACTCTTTTTGGATTGGTACATCTCTCATTATCTTTTAATACTTTTAACGCAAAAATTTGCTTAAAAGTATTATTATTCGTACCTTTGCCTGCGTAATCAAAACATTCAATGATATGAAAAAGTACAAAGTCAAAGATGTTTTGCAGATGTTGAAGAAAGATGGTTGGTATTTGGCGAGAACCAAAGGTGACCATAGACAATTCAAGCATCCTTCCAAGCCTGGAACCATAACGATAGGTTTGACGCATCGAGACATCTCTACTTCTATTCATGGACAATACAACTATGGAATTATGGGATTGAGTTTCCGGCCTGGTGACGCCTGTGTGGTTTCAACCTTCCGATTGAAACGAAAGGATGACTTATGGAAAGTAACAATCCTGAATTCCTGCATTCTCGCGGTTTGCCGCATTGCAAGAAAGATGATTTGAAGTGCCTGATGCAGGATGCCCATGGCAAGAATACTTTCTACATGAAAAACGGACTGTGCCAAGATTGCCAAAAGTCATTAAAAAACATCATTGACAATCAATGAGAGTCCAAACCAACCAAGATTTTGCTTATAATTTTGTCGCAGGAGTTCCATAATAACCATACAGAACCCAAAATACTAAGCAAACTATCATCAGACAATACGTAACTATCTAAGAACTGATAAGGTTTATTCTTAGGGTATGCCCCATTCTTTAGGTGTACCCTAAAGAATGGACTGCTCAAAAGTGAGCATAGCAATCTTCAACGTTATCTACAAGGACAAGACTTACGCATTAGACTTAAAAGAGACAAGCCACGGATTCCGTATTGATACACAAGAAGGAATCTTCTATTTCGAGTATGAAGGACTCAAGTCCATCAAAGAGCGAATGGAAGCAAACATAGGCATCTCACCTAAGGATCTAGCTGCATAGCACAAGCAATGGGCAAAAGGACTCCCCACATAGCTATTCAAACAAGCTATGTGGGGAGTTTTGCATGGATAAAGCAGGTATGCTAAACATTGATTTACACTTTACTGACTACTAAACCTCAAACATGCCTTAGATATTAAAAAGGATAGAAAAGCAAGAATTGTAAAATTATCAGAACTACGAAACCGTTTACCTCATTACATGTAAACCAATGATAATATGAATATAAAGCAAAGAAGACAGGCTAGATGACAAAAGACTTTCATCATCTAGCCTACTTCCTGTCTTACTTCTGGCGGGTAAAGCTTAGATAGTTCATCGGCATGAAAGATGCAAATTACAAACAAAAGCCGATCAACTATCTAACAATCAAGTAAAGAGAAAGAGCAGACGGTATATCCACTCCTATCGTTTTCTTTGAACCTTCTGAGAAGGTCTCATCATGTGAAGGGCCATGAAGAAGCTACGCTGGCGGAATGCCAGGTCATCTTCATCATCACGCTTTCCCCATCCTGTGCCTGGTCCGCCACCGCCACTACCGGATTGTGAAATCTTAGTGGCAGCATCCAGATAGCCCAGATATAGAGCAGCGGCAATGGAAGTCACCTGAACGGCATTATCCATGATGGTCTCTGCTATGGAACCATCAAAGAGAATGTCTCCTGTCTGCCTTGCCACTTGCCTCTGTTCAAAAGGAAGCGAAGAAAGGAACTCATGATATTTGGCTACCCGGTGCTTGGCATCGGTGGCCTTGCTGAGCAGAGGCACTTCCTTCTGAAGCTTCTTCTGTACCTCTTCAAACTTTCTCTCAGCCGAGAGGGTCTTGGTTTGCAACTGGGCAAGCTGTAATTCTGCAGTATGAAGTTTTTGAGTCTTGTCAGCAATTTTCTCATCCACCTCTTCCACTTCCTTCTGAATCCTATCAAGCCTGATCTTTGCCTCTTCGGCACTAATCTTTCCGGAATCACGGTCTCGCTTGAGTTGCTCAACCTCCTCCAACAACCGATTCTTCTTAGACTCCAAATTGGCAATCATGGTCTGAAGGGCCTTGAACCTGGCAGTGGCATGTTTGATGTCTTTCTCCAAGCCACTCAAAGTAGCGCGCTGCTCCCTGATAACAGTCTGCTGCCCCTCGATGGTTTGAGATAGCTGCTCATTCTCACTCATTAATTTTTCCCGAAGCTCTGCGTGGTATTCCTCCGTGGAACAATGCCGGGCTCCTGTTTCAGAAATTCTATCACCACGCTCCAGACCATACTTCTGATTAATCTTAGCGATGTCATTGTGAAGACTGCTGTAAATTCTGAGACCATCCGTCTTCAATCCCAAATCTTTCGTTCCTCAAGCAGCATCTTGATTCTTTTGGGGACAGATGTTTTCTTGTCCACCTCACAAATCACCCCACCTTTCTTAATCTCAAAATTCAGGTGCTCGCGAGTAGAATCATAGTTGCCGCTCCAACGCTTCAACCTCTCGCCACCATTAGCATTGCGCAGAAACTCATTGCTCTGAGAGGTTGTCATGCCTTTTCCGGCTCTAATGTCGAGTACTTGTTTTGCCATAACTTCCATTGTTTGTCAGCAGGGACTAAAGGGTTCTTAGGGACTTTCCCTAAGCCTAATCGCTTACCTCGGCTTGCCGCACGAAGTCGCCAAGAAATTGGCAGGTAAGCCTCCGTGTTTCAAAGCGTTAGCCATGAAACCGGGGATTAGGCTCCCCCCTGATGTAAAAAATGCGGTTTCCGGCGCAAGCGCCCCTGGAAAACGAGCCTTCGATAGAAGCAGTTTTCCTGATATGCCAGGGCACCTGACCGAAGCCGAAAATGATTTTTATCCATCGTGCCCATCTTCCAGGAAAGAGGGCTGAAGAGAGGCTATCCACCAGGAGTTGGAGAAAGCCCGGAGCTGAAGATGCTGGGCTTCAAATGCACCACCTTACTGGTTACCATGTTGCACACCTCCAGAATCTCATACTTTTGAAGCAGGTCAACAAAGGCCAGCACCACCGGGCGACTCCATCCCCATGCCTTCACCAGCTGCGCCACCTGCTTTTCATCCCGGGAACAGGTGGAAGCTGCTTGAACGGATAAACCATACCGGCCATGAGTAGGATTAAGGTCGGCAAGCCTATAGGAAAACAGCAGCAACGTCATCATCAAAGCCACCATGTAAACCCAGAGAGAGGTCTGAAACGGATAAAGGATGTTCTCCATGAACGACTTGGGACCCAGTTCAACCTCACCATCAATGCCAGGCAATCCTATATCATAAGGTGTAAGGCTCAAAGCCTTCCCTCTGGCTGCCCATTCCACCTGAAACGAACAGGCTTCCTTGGCTGCATGAAAATCCACCACCTGAAACACCAGCATACAAATGACAAGAACCAATGTAAAGAATTTTCTTCCGTTGTCACTTCTATACATCTTGTGATATACATAGGAGATCCATGCCTTTACGGCAAGCGCCTTCCTTTTCAGCCAAGGCATTCGGGCAGACAGGAAACTATAGAAGTTGCGCCACTTATCAGAGCTGGCAGCCTTAGGCTTGATGCAATAGTGGAATACAAAGGGCACCCTGGTAACCTCCCTGAGCACATGCTGGATGCCCAAAAGCATGGTTTCATCACTGTCGTAAAAGTGAACCGTCAACGAATCGATGACCCCATACTGCTCACTCCCCATGTGAATGATAAACATACTGCCATCCACCGGTGTGGAATAAGCTGCCGCCTTTAACAGCTTGCCATAGTTCTGCTTGCTGGCATAGAGGATGTGAAGCCCAAGTTTCTTCTCCAACCACTCTACCAAATCCTCCATCATAACCTGTTTTGAAGCAGGTATGACAACTTCCACGTAATCCTTATGAGGAATCGTAGGTAGAGGAACCTCCTTAAAGAATTCCGGGAGCTTGCTACGCAACTCCAGGAAGAGCGTATTGATGGAATCCTTCCATTCCTCGCTCTCTAAAAGATTGTAGTCGCTTAATGTCTTAATCATTTGATTGCAATTATAATATTGATGATAGATATGATTTAAGGAAATACTCCGACAATACCTCTGTCAAGTTATTTTCCTTGTCTCGTACATGTTTCCTGGCATCCAACCTTTCAAGCAAGCCGGGCAAGTCATCTGAGAGGGCAAGAAACTGCTCTCTTTGCTCCTCAGTCAACACGGCAGCAGAATAGTCGTCAATGGCCATGAAAGGCAATCAAACACCATCAGTTGCATAACAGAAAGTCCCTCATAAAAGTGTATATGTAGCCCCAAAAGTCCCTCATAAAAGTGTGTTCATCTTTCAAAAAGTCCCTCATAAAAATGTGACATATTTTGCTATCTCGCTAATTTTCAATATATTTTCAGTAAAAAGCAATATATGGAAAGATAATTAACCAATATCACAACTAAAATGTTAATTAGTAATAAAGTTCTTACTAAGATGTTTTTTACTAAGAAGATTATTACTATCTTTGCATTCAATAATAACGAAAAAAGAAACGATTATGATAGAAAATCCATTTGAGTTCGGTAGAACTGTGGATGGAGATACCGTATCTTTCAACGACCCATTCTTCAAACTGTGGATCAGAAGAAACATTGCGCAGCTTTGATGGAATTGGGACCGCCTTATTACAACTTGCTGATTAGAGGCGCCTTGTATAGCTTGATGATTGGGAATGCATGGGACGGATTGCTGGTTGAGACCACCATTTTTGTATTAACCAATACTGAACCATAACATACTTTTTTCACTTTATCTACTCCGATAATTACTAACTTCTTTGGTTTCTGCTTTCTTCCATCCTTGAAAACCAAGCCTTCTTCTATTGAAATAACTGTTCGTACCAACGAACCTATTTCTAATTTATCTTCGGTAACCTTACGGAGATTATCAAGATAGTTTTTCTGCAACTCCCTTAAATCCATGACAATGCTTTTTGAACTGATTGACGGTCGCGAATTACATATAGCATGTCTTTGCTTGCTCCTGCCGCAGCTGCCATATCATACATGGTTATCTTGGAGTCCTCACCTGTCTTGTCAGCCTGACGTTTTGCACGTTTCCAAGCTCTGTCTTCATGTGACTTATCGGATAGGTCAAAGGATTCTACATCCTTGCACTTTTCAATCCATTTATCCAACATCTTCACATCAGCTACAGACAGTTCATCCATATCGCATTCCGTATTCTTGGAAGCAAGAACAAGTTGATGACCATCCTGAGAGATGGCTATATTCAATGAATCTGCAAAATCCTTCAATTCTGGCGAAGAAAGGTCTGCCTTGCCTTCAATACCACGTAACACCTTATAGGTTAAAGCAGGTACAGGACCATGTTTTCTTGCAACAAAGGTATCGTACATGATTGGCAATCCATACTCTTTCAACTGATCTTGCTGCGCAAAATACATAACCTTAAAGAGATGAATATAATCAACTCCTTCTGGGAATGCTTTCAGTATATAAAGCACTACTGCCTTTATTTTCAGAATCTGTTCTATTGTCTTCATTATTGTATCTCCTTTTTGACTGCAAATATTTCTGTGAAACTATCAAATTTTTGGAGGAGTTTTTGATTCTTGTTCTAATGTCCCACAGATCTCACGGATTTTTTTCGTTGCAGCAACGATTCGTATATCACCAAGACAGCGTCTCTACTATATTACTTGTAGTTACACCTATCAGTTTTGAAAAAAGTTATATTTGGTTCCTCATTGCTGTATCGCTCTGGACTTATCGTTTTTTTAATCACCATGTTTTTTTAGAAGAAATCGTCTAAGCATCTGTCTATCATACGTTTAATTATATTTTTGTCCGCTTTTCTAATATAAAACAGAGACATTTTGTCCGCTGTGGCAGCGGCTATCGTTATTACATAGAGTATGGCGACTGCTTCGAGGAAGGAAGTACCCGAAGTTGGATGCTCAATGCCTTCTCTCTCAATGCTATGGTCAGCAACAGCCGCAAGCTCAAGGAACGAGTCCTTTTGAAAGATATGCCTTCTGGCAGAAACTTTCAGGAAGACATCATCAAGGTCATGCGTAACAACCATGCCATCGTTATCTCCTACTACAGCTATAATACCGAGAAGTATTTTCTAGCTTTTTTGATATTTGGATGAGATTTGGGAAGACAGATTCTGCCTACCATAGCAATGGAAGGTTCATTCTCATCATTGGAAGGGCTATACCTAAAAATGATGATTTTTCTATAGGGTCTTGTATATTACAGAATAATTGTGTAATTTTGCATTCTATTATAGAAATATCAATACAATTATGAAGAAAAGAATATTCATTTTAGCAGCCTTACTGAGCACAGGATTGATTGGTAGCATGACTGCAACAACCAAAAGTTCTCATTCAGAGATTATGACGAAAGAAGCAGATGGCAGTTACATTATCAACACCACTACTTTGGGTAAAGATGTAAGGGGATTTCGTGGCAACACCCCTCTCTCCATCCACATCAAGAAAGGAAAGATTATAGATATCAAACCGCTTGCCAACCAGGAAACGCCCAAATTCTTCAATAAGGTAAAACAGGGGTTGCTCAATAAATGGAACGGCATGAAAGTCAGCAAGGCCGCTTCAGTCCAAGTAGATGGCGTTACTGGAGCCACTTTCTCAAGCAAAGCTGTGAAAGAAAACGTAAAACGCGGTATTGCTTATTACCTGAAACATAAATAAGATAAAACAGGAAAGAAAGGATTTAGTGTAATATGAAATCATTTTTCCGGATAAAACAGGTTGTAAATCTTTTCATTTGTCTGATTGTTGTTTCATCACTTGCCATCACAAAGCATCATGAACTGTTTGGATACTCTCTCAAATCTGAACAGAAGGCAGAAACTGCAAGCAACGACACGCTACGCATGTTTGGAAACGGAAGAGCAGAGATTAATACTTCTGTTCTAGCATCCAACATCATGGGATATGGAGGAAAGGTTCCACTCAAAATAGTAATCAGGAATGGCGTTGTAGAAAACATCATTGCATTAAAGAATGATGAGACCAAGGAATTCTTTGACAATGCCTCTACTCTGTTTGAAAAATGGAAAGGTAAAACGATAGACAAAGCTATGGACATGAAGGTGGATGCTGTCACAGGTGCTACTTTCTCATCCAAAGCTATCATCGGAAACATGCATCAGGGACTTCTGTATGCTAAAGCGCATTTAGCGACTGAAGATTCAGAAAATGGTAGCAGCAGTTTAAGTCCTTCCGAAAACAACAGCTCTTCCCTGTTCTCTCTCAGAAACATCCTAGGGATAGCTGTTGTCCTGATGGCAGCCATTCTGCCATTGTTTATCAAGAACAGAAGATACCATTTCTGTCAACTGATACTGAATGTCATTGTGCTCGGCTTCTGGTGTGGTACCTGCCTTTCTTATACCTTCCTGCTGGGCTTTGCAGCCCATGGCATGGAAATATCGGTCAGCATCATAGCGATAGTCATGCTGGTAACAGCCTTTATCTATCCGCTTTTTGGAAAGAAGTCGCATTACTGTACCCATGTATGTCCGTATGGCTCCCTGCAACAGATAGCTGGCAGATGCGTGAAATACAAGTTAAAAATGAGACCCGTTACTATAAAACGGCTTGATAAGCTTCGCAAGATGATATGGGCATTATTGATGATATGTATATGGGGAGGAGTTTGGAGCGAATGGACTGATTTTGAACCATTCTCGGCATTTATCTTCCATTCTGCCTCATGGATAGTGATTGTGATTGCGCTTCTTTTCATCGCAATATCCTTTATAATCACACGTCCCTACTGTCGTTTTGTATGTCCAATGGGAACTTTGCTAAAGTTCGCTCAAACTTCTATCGTAAAATGAAAAATCCCGGCATGAGATAGCTTGCAGCTATTCTCTTGCCGGGTCTTATTTTTAATGAAATATTCTGATTATTACTCAGACAGCATTGTTACCTCTATCCGATGATTCTGTTTGAGCAGAGTCTGTGCCATCTGCTGCACCTCTTCAGAAGTAAGAGAATCCACCATCTTATAGTAATCTTTATCAAAATCGGCATCATCATCCAACTCATGCCAGATAACATAACTCCAGTAGTCGTTGGTGATAATCATCTGCTGGTATTGTTTTTTCAGATATTTCTTCACCTTATCCATACTGCTGGCTAAAGGACCCTTATCAGCAATATTCTGCAGTTGCTGATAGATAATAGGATTCAGCTCTTCATAGCGTTTCGGATCACTCTTGTAGGTAATGCGAAGTAAGGCATTTGGAAGGGCATCCTTCTCAAGGTTGAAACTGACTCCTACTCCATAGGTACCTCCCTTCTCCTCTCTTACAGAATCTGTATAGGCTATCTGCAATACACGGGTCAGGACATCCAGCACCAGATCATTCTTTGGCGAGAACGGTACGTTGCCTGCGTAGAATACGCTCACGTTGGCAAGGGGAGTTTCCTGCTGATGAACAAACTTTACCTTTTCGTTCTTCATAACAATCTGCGGAACGTTTTTCTTGTCTGTCTGCTCCTTCTTATAGGTCGAAGGCAAGGTAGCCAGATACTGACAGAGTAAAGGACGAAGTTCTGCCATGTCTATCTTTCCGATGAAAACGGTTTTGAAATTGCTAGCATCGCTGAAGCGTTCACAATAGATTTCCATAATGCGTCCGTAATCAGCCTTGGCAAGAACCTCACCGGTGACAGGAGCCATACGCAGGTTATGGTCATAGAGAACGGCAGAAAGGGAGTCATTGTAAACCACCTTGGAACTTGCATTACGGTTTTTCAGAAATGACAGCGTTCGATTCTTCAAACCCTCAAATGCCACACTGTCTTTACGGGGTGCCATGAAATAAAGGTGTGCCAGCTGGATCATGGTTTCCATATCCTTTACAGAAGATGAGCCTGTTATACGCTGGCCTTCACTACTGATGGATGGAGTCAGCCTGATTGACTTTCCTGCCAAAGCCTTACGCAAAGCAGTAGCTGAAAAGTCGCCTACACCCGCTTCTGTGATGGCACTTGTCAAGAGAGAGAAATTAGGAATATCCTCATTTCCGTAAAGTGAGGTTCCACCTTCAGCGCGCATGCTCATCATTACCTGGTCTGCCTGATAGTCGGTAGGTTTTACGTAAACCTTCATACCATTACTAAGCGTAATCTCTGTCATGCCAAACTTGCCGTATGGTTTTTCAGACACAATCTTGCCCGGTTTTGGCAAGGCAGACATCAACGTAGAAGGAATCTTTTCCTCCTGATACGGTTCATGCTTTTTCTGGGCAGCAAGTACCGTAGCTTCTATTTCTGATTCTGAAGGAATAACAAATCCTTCCTTATCAGGGCCATACATCACAAATACCTGGTTTTTATCCGTAATGATGTTACCTACAGACTGATTAACCTCAGCCAGGTTTACTTCACCATCAAACTGCTTTACCAGTTGCAGATTATAGGCTGGAGTAAGGATAGGCTCTCCTTCAAGGAAATGATCCACACACTGGCTTACGTAATGGCCGTTGCGATAATCCTTCTCCATCTTCAGTTTTCGTTCTGCTGCATTGAGATAGAGTTTCTTGGCACGTTCCAGTTCACTCTCTGTAAAACCATGCTGGCGGGCACGCTCTATTTCACCCACAGCCTCGTAGATACCACCGAGTACGTGATCCTGCTTGCAGCTGATGCTCATACTGAAGGCATCCTTGGTACGGGAAACAAAAAAAGCACCATTCCTTACGGTAGCACTCATGAATGGAGGATTTGCCACCTGTTTCTTTTCTGAGAGACGGCCATTGAGCATGTAAGTGATGAGTCCGCTTACATAGTCATCACGCTGATACTTTACCTGGCTCTTTTCGCTGTCAGGAGTGGCATCGGTTTTCATGTAGAGATGGCCGATGATAATAGGCTGCTCCTTGTCCTTCTCAATGGCAACTATCATCTTGTCGTTGTTATTTACGGGATAATAGACACGCTCTGCAGGATTCTTATGGGCTTTGATCTTACCGAAAAGTTTCTGGATTTTCTTCTCCATCATATCCACATCGAAGTCGCCCACAACCACGATGGCCTGAAGATCAGGCCTGTACCACTTCTGATAATAGTCGCGCAAATCTCTGTAAGGAAAGTTATCAACAACATCCATACTGCCGATAGGCATACAATCTTCATATTTGCTTCCCTTGTAGATTTTTGGCATCACATTCTCCATCATGCGCTGCATGGCCATACCGGTACGCCGGTTTCTCCACTCTTCATGAATAACACCACGTTCCTTGTCTATCTCCTTAGGTTCGAGATTGATATACTGGCTCCAGTCGTTGAGTACCAGAAGACAAGAATCGATAATGCCCTCACGCTTGACAGGGGCAGACCCGATGTGATAGACTGTCTGATCTACAGATGTATAGGCATTCAGGTTGGCTCCAAACTTAACACCTATGGTTTCACACCAAGGCACGATTCCCAACTTCTTCCCCTTGCCAGGGAAATGCTTGGTACCATTAAAAGCCATGTGCTCCAGAAAATGAGCCAGTCCACGCTGACGGGGTTCCTCAAGGATGGAACCTACGCGCTGGGCAATATAGAAATCGGCAAGGCCTGCCTCTTTATTATTATGTCGTATATAGTAAGTCAGTCCATTCTTCAATTTGCCCTGTCGCACGGAAGTGTCCTGCTCCACAGTCTGAGCGAACAATGAAGCTGGAAACAAAGAGAGAAGGAATAATCCCAAAAACTGATTCTTCATAAATTTTTCTTTTTTAAAATTATACAAGAATGCCTATTTCTTCAGGAAAGAGACTGTTGCATCTGATTCGAAATCATTGGTAGAATTATTGGTATCAACCCATTTGCCATCAGCATCCTTCTTACGGATTACTGACTTGCCGTAACGGTTTTCATCTTTGTCTACCTGACCACAATGAGCCCATCCTGCATCAAGGTTTGCAGATACCAGATTCCATTGCCACATAGATGCAATAGAAAGATTAACCGCATCTAGTATCCAGGAATTAGGAACCTTGATACAGTTCTTGGCTGTCATCTGATAAGCATTACCCTTCACTTCCATCACATAGCTGGCATCGTAAGTATTCTCTTTGAGATACTTCTCCTTATCGCCATGCATACGGGCAATGGCATAAGTCTTGAAACCACGGTTATGCAAAGAGAAATAGGTAAGCGAACTGCAATACCATTTATCCAGATTAGGAACACTGGCATTGTCATCGTCTGTATAGCGTGGATTTGAACTCTCATCATAGAATTCGTAATCAGCCTTACTTAAATCAAATGAAGCTGAGTTTGCTTCTGTATGATTCTTGGCATTCAATGCCAAGACAAGAGATTTGCCTGGTTCTACTGCAACTTCCGTACCCTTTCCTGGAATCATATAGATAGCATCTACCGTCATTGCTTCGTTCATGATATCCGGATTATAATCATATTTTGTTACTGTGAGGAACTTAGATTCCAGAACCGCTATACTGTCTGCATAGAGTGTAACATCAGAATTATTGGAAAGAATGAAATACTGGTCATCAGAATACTGCTTTCCTTCTGGAGTAAGCGTACCCGTGAAGAAAATCTCTGAGATAACGAAACCTCCCTTAGCATTGAATGTGTTCACAGCCAACTTGACTTGGGCATTGCCGGATTTTACACTCACATTCTCGCTCTTCTGATTGATTTTACTGCTACCGGCAATACCATCCTTAGTAAAACTCAGGTCACCGCTGATGGCAACATTGTATGTTCCTTCAGGCACATCGGCAAGAGATGCCATAAAGCTACCATTTTTTTCCTGGAACTGCTCCTGGATAAACGTTTCATTGGTAGTTACATTGGTAAAAACCGCTTTGGCATTGGAGAGAACTATATTCTCCAGTCCCAATGGCATTTCAATACTCAATGACACAGGAGTGGTAACTACTTTGTCATCATTGTCGCTACAAGAGGTGAAAGTCAATGCCAACACCGAAAGCAACATCATACTCTTTAAAATTAACTTTTTCATTTTTCTACTTTTAGTTACATTAATACTATATTATACTTTAGAAATTATACTTTAGAATGTGATACCAAGAGCCAAATGCAGATGGTGCTGGTGTTCATTTTCAGAACAAGTTATCCAATCTCCACCTAATTCGGCAAACAAGCCGATCTGTG
>JAJWAL010000053.1:0-19469 GCA_021618535.1 Segatella copri
TATCAAGAGCCTCAGATTTCGAAAGATTTCTGAGGCTTTTTTGTTTTTCCCACAGATTTCACAGATGCTCACAGATTTTAGACCTGTTCGGTCTGGAATTTCGCAGATTTTTATTATCTTTGCAGCATGAATAGGAAAAGAATTAAAAAGAAGTTTACTAGTTTAGGTCAGCGTATGCTACGGATGCCTCGTACCCGAGGATTCGGAGTACAGTCACCTACAGCCTATTCTTTCCTGCGCAAGGTGGTTAACGAAAAAGGATTTCTCAGAATCTATTGTCAGACTCATTCTGAAATCTCCTCCTCCTATCCCCAGGATGCCTCCAAACAGAAACGACTTCTCTTCCGCATCAGAACTGTTTATCCTAATGTAGTAGAACTCTCTGCATCTTCCCTGCTAAAGAGAGAGGATTTCCAGCAGTTTCTCTTGAATGTGTCTGATGATACGGTTTTAGTAGTTACAGATATCAATCTCGATGCAGAATATAAAAAAGTATGGTTGCGTCTCGTAGCTGATAATTGTACCGTTTTGACCTTTGATTTGGTTGATTGTGGTATAGTTTTCTTCGATAAAACCAAATTTAAGCAGAATTTTAATGTAAATTATTGATTTGTGCGTAAATTTGTTCCATAAATATTTGGAATTTAAAATAAAAGTATTACTTTTGCAGCCAAAATAATAGAAACGTTAAATTATAGAGCTATGTATTGGACACTTGAATTGGCTTCAAAGCTTGAAGATGCACCATGGCCTGCAACAAAAGAAGAGTTGATTGACTATGCAACTCGCTCTGGTGCGCCTCTAGAAGTTCTAGAGAATTTGCAGGAGATAGAAGACGAAGGCGATGTTTACGAAAGCATCGAAGACATCTGGCCTGATTATCCTTCAAAGGATGACTTCTTGTGGAATGATGACGAGTACTAATCGTTCATCGATTACGATTATCAGTATAAGATAATGGAAATGAGCCATATAGGTGATTTCTCATGAAATTCCTATATGGCTTTTTGCCGTCTTTTACCGCCAATTTTACCGTTCTAATGGCCTTATTTTACATAATTAAATGATCAATAATCGGTATATCCTGAAATTCTTTCTTTTCTGATCGGTTAATTTCATCTTTTCTTCTCTTATTATTCTCCTTACTTCATACTAAAATCATCTGAAGTTTATAAAAAAGGAGTGATATGATAAACTTTTCTACTATCTTCGCGTACATAGTGCCATAATTAATAAAAAGGTATTTTAATATGGGAAGAATTTCAAGACTTTATCCGAAAGGACGATTGAGACTGCGTATACCAAAGATGGTGCAGTCTGGTAAAAAGTATCCATTGTATATAGAATACAATTGGCATGCTGATTCTATTCGTAAATCAACTGGTATAAGTGTGTCAGTAAAGGAATGGAATGAGAAAGGCTATTGCGGTATTGGTGAAATACGTGCCACGACTGATATTGACTATAAGTATTATAATCATGCTCTTCATTAGCGTATCGAAGACATAGATGTGAAGATACATAAGTATTATGAAATGCATCAACATATTACTTGTGATGTGATTCGATCTTTTCTCGAAGACAATGACAATGCTTTGCGACCTGATGAAGGAAAAGACTTCATAGAGTTTGCTAAAGAGTTGATGGAAAAACGTTATGAGAAAGGTAAGATTGGTTTCAGTACTTGCAAGAATGGTATTTCATATCTCAATCAGTTTGAGGAATACCTGTTGCTTGAACACAAAGGTACACATGGTGAGCATAAGGAATTCATTTATGTCTCAGATATTAGTGAAGACTTATTGCTTGACTTCCGTAAGTATCGACTCTTGGCAAAAAAGAAAGCAACAACAGTCAACAAGACTCTATGTCCGATTCTTCAGGCGTGTGAATATGCTTGTCAGTTAGGTTATATCTCTCATCAGCTTAATGCATCTCTCCAGGACTTGTATATGAAAGAAGAGGACCGGCTTGATGAAGAAGAGAGGAATATCAAGTATCTCACTGAAGAGAGACTTGCTGAGTTAGTTTCCGTTTATAATACCATCGAACAACCTCGACGAAAAGAGTTTTTGGAGATGTGGCTGTTTGCCTTCCATGCTTGCGGTATGCGAATGGTTGATGTGATGACGCTCCGATGGAAAGACATTGATTTCAACAAGAATTTCATCAGTAAAATACAAGTCAAGACGAGAAACCGAAACACCATACCTTTGAGTGAACCACTCATTCGTATTCTTGAAAAATGGAAGGGTAGAAACAAAGTCTTTGTTTTTGATCTATTGCCAGAGAACTTCGATATAAATGACCATGAGGCGATATACCGTCGTAGAAATTCCTGGAATAATACCATCAATACTTCGCTTCGCTGTATATCTCATGATTTAAAATGGAATCAAGACTTGACTTTCCATGTATCAAGACACACTTGGGCAGTTTTAGCGCTTGCACACGGAGCTGAAATCAGTGAGATAAGCAGATTGTCAGGTCACGCTTCAACAGGCGTCACAGAGCGAGTTTATGCAGAATTCTTGCCAGACAACCTTGCGACTGTAGTAAGCAAACTTGGCTTCTGCTTCATTCCTGATATGAATGCCAAACAAAAGAAGGTGGTATCACGCTAAACAGAGTGATACCACCTTCGATCAAATTTGTAGCCTTTATAGTCGAAACTATCAGAATATCTTGTAGTCCTTGCCAGTAAGCTTAGAAATTGGCTTGAATAAACGCAATAGAATGAGCCCTATCACGATAAATGCTATTCTGACTATTACTGAACCACCCATAGTAAAACCGTGCCATACGAGGAAAATGGGTGAGCACATGAGGGCTACGATGATTAGGCACATTAGAGCTGCTAGAAATGTTTTTGGTCCCATACGTCAATAATCTAATGGAGCTATGAAATGATCATCAGGCAGGTCGTGAAAATACTTGCCATCTGTATCATTAGTCACATATGTTTCGTTTTCTGGATCTTCTGTAGCGAAATAGATTTCCAAATCCTTGAAACGATTTTTGAGAAGAACGCGGAAGTCAGTAATCAATGCGAGTTCTTCCGCTTCTATATAGAGAAAGCCTTCTGAAAGTTCGCATTTCTTGATATTACCACAGAGATTGCAAGTCCCATAGTCCACACCAAGAGCTAAGATGATGTTTCCTTCCCAATCATCGGCCTCGTCTTCTTCCATAGCAGGGCGTTCTTTCTGTATGAAAGTCTGATAGAGGTCATATATCTCTTGCAACTCTTCTTGTTTTCCCACAATGTGGTAGCGTACTTTTATATTATGCATTTGGGATGCAAAGATAGCTAAATCTGATTCCATGTCTTGTCAATCGATTTCACTACTGTCCAATAAAAAAGGGCAATTCGATCTTTGAAACAGTTGAATTATAGTCTTTTATGCAGTATTTTGCAATGAAACGGACTTGATTTTGTACAATAGTTCGTTAATAATTCAATAATGTGCTAAGCAGCTATACGCTGTAAGCACGAGAGATCTTTGAAAATCTTGCTAATTAAAGTGCGGTTCGGGATGTACCCGCATGCTTTAAAAATTCGTCTCACCAGATAAATGTTGGTCATCAGTGACTTGAATGAAGACATAGAATATTCCATTCCCATCTCCTTCATAGTTACCTTGGCAACATTTAGTGATGTGAACGAAGCATTGAAAGCAAAATCGAGTTTCCACTTATCGCGAGCCTGGCAGTCCATAAGACCAGTATAGCCTTGGCGTCACGAAAGCAAAATTCGATCTGAAACCTGGTTCTATAATAAAGAAGTACCTCTTCACCCGAAAGTGAGGTGTCTGTAGAGAAGAATAGTTTCTTCTTGCCATTCGGCATCTGCCAGATGACAAGTCTAACTTTACACTTGAGTGCCTTGGAATAGGCAATCAAAGTATAAGCTGTTCCTTCTATATCTTTCATCTCCATCTTCTCCATTCGAGTGAGGTCAAGATTCTTCATATCAATCTTGCCATCCTTGGTCTTGGGGCGATCACGTTTTCCTGTACGTGGACCAGTATAGACATAAAAGAGACAAGCATTGTCACGAAAGCGGCTTATCAAAGAGAAACCTTCTTTCTTTATCCCATTAACAAATGTACTTGTAGAGAAGTAAGCATCTGCAACTATGAGGGTTGAGAGTTTAAGAAGTTCCTTGCGGTAACGCTTAATGACGCTGATATAGAAATCTACCATAGTCTTGTTTCTAAGACTCAGTTCTTTATTATTTAGCGACTGGTGGGCTCTTAACATCATGCAGTCTTTGGTATCAATATCAATGAGTCCAATACCCATGATTTCGAGACCATGTTTAACAGACTGAGCACATCCTGACCAAAAACGACCGATATGTGGTGTTTTCTTGCCAGCTTTACTGATGTAGCTGGGATCAATGGCAATAGCCCATCTTCCCTGTTACCCAAGAAGCGCTTGGCAAGTGAGACATTAAGTTTGAGCCAATCAATTCACTTCGACTTTTTCAAGCCGAATGCGTTGCGATAGGTTTGCTCAACATGCAAGCCATACCTCCCCATTTGGGTGAAATTTATCTTTCTTGGTATTACCATGAACAAAATTATCACCTCGATGAGTATTTTCTCGAAACTTTTTGTTATCTTTGCAGCTGAATCTTCAACTGCATCTTTAAAGATATCCATATATTGGTCAAGTCCTGTATTCATGTAATATTGTATTTGTCGTGATCTACAAAGTTACTGAAAATCAGCGACTTGACCAACTTTTTACAGTTAAGTTTTCATAAGCACTTCTTAATATAAGTTATTGATTTACAGACGATTAAATATTAATTTAACGCAGTATTGATTAATAAAGAATATACTACCGCTGATATATGCGCAACAAATTGTGACGCTTGTGATTCATTTCCCTTGAAATCCTTAACAAATACAGCTAAGGTATAGCAGACCTTATTAGGCAGACATATATAGGCTACATCATTCTGAGCTGCAAGAATACCATTTTCATTGACATTACCAGAACCTGTCTTATGTGCTATTACAACCCCTTCTTTATCAAGAAGTGGAGCTACTATCCTATCTATACCTGTTTTACATTCTTTCAATGCATTCTTAATGAAATCTTGTTTCTCATTACTGATAAGACTTTCTGTAAACAAACGATTCATCAACATTGCAGCACCAAGAGGAGATGTGTAATTAGAGTAAGCTTTGTCATGGTCAGCGGACATTTCCTCTTCTGTATAAGCTATCTGAAAACTCGAATGTGGTATGAGTTTCGCTATAAAACTGTCTGTTTGTGCAGTATTGAGCATATTCTTAAACATGATATTGCTTGCATTATTGTCGCTCTGGGAAAGAGTATAGCGCAACAGATCTCTTACTGTCAACGATATAACTGGTGCTGAATAATCTTTCATCATAGGGCTCCATGTCTTTGGATCAAGTTTTTCCCTATTTATCTTTACCAAGGTATCAAGGGAAAGGCCTTTTTTGTCAAAATCATTGCAAAGAGCTAATGCCTGATGAACCTTAAATACACTCATCATAGGATAAATGCTTTTATTATTAACACTAACCGTATCTGTGTTATTAATAATAACCGCCACACCAATTTCACCAGGACAAGCCGAGACAATCTGAGAAATGCTATCAGTCAAAACATCTGTTAATGGAGGATTCGCGCTACCTTTTGTAGCTGATTTATGGGACAATGAGAACACCAAGATGAAGATGCAAACTAAAGCTATACACAAAACTACGATTTGCTTTTTTCTGTTTTTTTTCATGTTTCTTAATTCCGCAACACTATAGTTTAACATTATTTATAAGTGCCTGAGCAACAAAAAGTTACCCAGGATTTTGCCATGTCACAATTTTCACTTACCTTAGTGTTGCGAAAAGAAGACAAGCAAAATTCTGAATGACATGGCAAAAGTACAAATAAAATCCGAGAAACTCACTCCTTTTGGGGGAATTTTTTCTATTATGGAGCAATTTGATGCTCTTTTAGCTCAAACCATAGATTCCACCTTGGGATTGAGATGCACTATGTTTGGTTATCAATATAGCGAGATTCTACGCTCTCTGATGTGCGTATATCTTTGTGGTGGCTCATGTATTGAGGATGTTACAACTCACCTGATGAAACATTTGTCTCTTCATCCAACTCTTCGCACTTGCAGCGCAGACACCATATTACGTGCTATCGAAGAACTGACTTGTAAGAACATCACCTATAAATCTGCTTCTGGCAAATCCTATGATTTCAATACTGCAGACAAGATGAACTGCTTACTGGTCAATGCCCTGCTTGCTACTGGCCAATTGAAATCCGGTCAAGAGTATGATTTTGACTTTGCCCATCAGTTCATCGAAACAGAGAAGTATGATGCAAAACCAACCTACAAGAAGTTCTTGGGCTATAGTCCAGGTGTGGCAGTCATTAACGACGTGATTGTTGGTATTGAAAATAGAGACGGTAACACAAACGTGCGCTTCAACCAAAGAGAGACTTTGGAAAGAATCTTCAAGCGACTGGAGTCATCGGAAGTATATATATCCCGTGCCCGCATGGATTGCGGCTCATGCTCGGAGGAAATCGTAGATATGATAGAGGCTCATTGCAAGCATTTTTATATTCGTGCCAACAGGTGCTCTTCCTTCTATGATTCCATGTTTGCCTTGACTGGATGGAAAACTGTTGAAATCAACGGTATTGAGTTTGAGCAGAATTCCATCCTTGTTGAGAAATGGAAAGGGAAACCGTATCGTCTTGTCATACAGAGACAAAGGCGAATAGAGGGAGACCTTGACATTTGGGAAGGCGAATATACCTACAGATGTATACTGACTAACGATTACAAGTCGAGTGCAAGAGACATCGTGGAATTCTACAATCTTCGTGGTGGCAAGGAACGCATCTTCGATGACATGAACAATGGCTTTGGTTGGAATCGATTGCCAAAATCGTTCATGGCACAGAATACTGTATTCCTGCTTATGACAGCTCTCATCAGAAACTTCTACAAAGCTATTATGCAGAGATTGAAAACCCATGAATTTGGATTGCGTGCCACCAGCAGAATCAAGACCTTTGTTTTCAAGTTCATCTCTGTTCCTGCGAAATGGATTAAGACATCACGTAGGCATGTATTGAACATTTACTCAGACAACAATGCTTATGCCAACCTGTTCAAGACAGACTTTGGTTAAAGACCATGCTTTTCTGGTTAAACCAGCGTATTACCTCAAGTCGCTTTATGGGGTAAGGGGATTTTGTGTTTACGACGTTTCTGTTGTGCAAGAAATATGTACAATAAAATGAATTTTGTCGCTTTGCAAGCAAAATCCCACTAAACCCTATAGGTTGCGGATTTGAGGTAAAGAAGGTTACACAAAAGAACAAATAGCGAAACTTATGTTTATAAATGGTCGTCATCGTAAGACTTCTGACTATTCTCTATATTGGCGAGCCGGAAACTCCATTGTCGTGCAGGTCTTGTCCGCAGTCTTTACTGCAATAATCAAGCAGTATCCAGATTCATTCGGAGAATTTGCCTGTATGTCTCTTAAAGAGTGAAAAACTGCCACGAAAAAAGAGTATCAACGTCGATATTATGCCAGTCATAAGGAAGAACTACAACGCAAGAGCCGTGAGTACCACAGACAGCTAAGAGTGAATAAAAATAAGTGATTGTGGAAAATATTTGCAAAGTTTTCTACATAAAAAAAGTTAATTAAATCGGCGGGGTGTTACACATATCGCTGATTTTTTGTATTTTTGCACCATTAAAGAAAGAAAACGATATGGCAGAAATAGCAAACCGTATATACGAGACAAGTGAAGGGCAGATTCTCTTCATCTCAGACTTCTCTGACATCAATGATAATGAGAAGGTGGTAAGTCGTGCACTTTCTGTAGAAGAAAAAAAGGGAAATATAGTTCGATTAGCTAATGGGGTTTATCTTCGCCCTAAGAATACCCGATTTGGGATAGTCTATCCATCAATAGATGAAATGGTGATGGCTATAGCCCAGCGAGATAAGGTACAAATACAACCTTCAGGAGTTACAGCGCTCAACAAACTTGGACTCTCAACACAGGTGCCTACAAAATATACTTATCTGACATCGGGAAGTGGAAGAGTCTTGACTCTTGGAAATCGGACTATAGAGTTGAAGAGAAGTGTTCCTAAGAACTTTGCTTTTCAGACAGTGTTGGCAGCGCTTCTTGTACAAGCTCTTAGAACATTAGGACAAAAGAATGTAGGTAATCAAGAACTCTCTACCATAAGAAAATTGGTCAATGAAGAGGAACATAAAGACTTGTTTGTACAAGACCTTACTCTCATGCCAGTATGGATGAGAAAGCTGATAACTGATATAATAGATAAAAACGAGCATTATGACACTTTGGTTAAATCACACAATAGATGAACGAATAGCAATGTTGCAACGTGCGGAAGAGAAGTTTCGTATTAATCAGGTTGCAATTGAAAAGGACTGGTGGGTAACTGTGGTGCTCAACGCTCTTTTCAAATGTTCATGTGCAGATCAACTCATCTTTAAGGGAGGTACAAGTCTCAGTAAAGGATGGAATTTGATAGAAAGATTCAGTGAGGATATAGACTTATCTGTAAACCATGAATTCTTCGGTATAGAGAAGACGACAAAGAATCAGCGTGAAAAACTTCGCAAGAAGGCACGTAGGTATTTTCTTGATACAGTTTCTGCAGAGTTGGATGAAAATCTAAAGAAACTTGGTGTGGAAGGATACCATATAGAAAATGTAGTAGAGGAATTTGATGAGGATGGTAAGGCAAGTCCCGTTGCAAGTGATAAGGATCCGTCTGTCATTCTCGTTCATTATGAGTCTATGCTTGGTCATACGATAGAGTATATTCCGCCAAGAGTAAAGATAGAGATTAGTTGCTTGTCTATGAACGAGCCTACGGAAGACCGTTTGATTTCATCATATATTGAGCAGACTTTCCCTGGAGAAGATGAGGCGGCTACAGCTACTATAAGGACAGTTTTGCCTACACGAACATTCCTGGAGAAGGCATTCTTGCTATGTGAGGAGTTTCAGAAACAGTCTCCTCGTTATGTCCGAATGTCTAGGCATCTTTATGATCTAGAACGTTTGATGGATACAGAATTTGGCAAACAAGCCCTGCAGGATATGGACTTGTATGAGCGTATTGTTAAGCATCGTTCCATATACTATGCTGTAGGGTATGTAGATTATTCTAAGTTAATGCCGAGCGAGATTGATTTCGTTCCTAGGCAAGAGTTGATGAAGGATTGGGAGGGTGATTATGCAGAGATGTGTAACCACTTTATCTATGGTCAGACTTTATCTTTCGAAAAACTTTTAGAGCGAATCAAGGAGTTGCAAGATAGGTTTAGAAAAGCCTTTTAGCGACTTTTACTCCTTAATAAAATGTTCAATATAAAAGTAGGAAGACTATAAGTGCTTGGTATTCAGCCCTAATATTCCTCTGGAATGATGACGAGTACTAATCTCGATGATAGGGCTGCTCTCTTTTATTTGAGGGTAGCCTTTTTCATCTTTTGTTTCTTGCTTATATATAATAATGTGTAAGAAATTCCGTTATCTTATTGTGTTGAAAAGATTTATCATTATATGGATTCTGCTAGTGGGGGTGCTCGAAGTGAGGGCACAGTATGATCCTTCCTATAGTCATTACTTTGACATGGAACCATCATTCAATCCTGCTGCTGTGGGTAAGCAGTCGAAACTCAATGTTACGGCGGCCTACGCACTTGATATGGCTGGATTCGAACATAACCCCCGTACCTTTCAGGTGGCGGCTGACATGCCTTTCTTCCTGTTCAATCACAGGCATGGAGTAGGCTTATCGTTACAGAATGACCAGATAGGTCTTTTTACCCATCAGCGCCTGGCTTTACAGTATGCTTTGCAGAATAAACTCCTGGGTGGAACGCTGAGCGTGGGTGTACAAGGAGGTATGCTGAGTGAGAAGTTTGATGGTAGCAAGGTGGATTTGGGAGAAAGTGGTGACCCAGCCTTTTCTACTTCAGACGTAAATGGAAGCGGAATGGATTTGAGTCTGGGTCTGTATTATCAGCATAAGGCTTGGTATGTAGGACTTTCTGCCCAGCATCTTACATCGCCTACAATTAATCTGGGTGAGACCAATGAATTGAAAATAGATGCCACATATTATTTGACAGGTGGATACAATATTCGGCTTAGAAATCCGTTCTTAACAATAAAGCCGTCTGTTTTTGTAACAACAGATGGTACCACATGGCGAGGCGACCTGACAGGAAGGTTGGTTTACCAATATGAGAAACGGATGTTGTATGGTGGTGTAACCTACAGTCCGGACAGATCTGTGACCATACTGGTAGGCGGTAGTTTCCATGGGGTAGTGCTTGGTTACAGTTACGAGGCATACACCTCTAAACTCAGTGCTGGAAATGGTAGTCATGAACTCTTTGTAGGGTATCAGACCGATATCAACCTGACCAAGAAAGGCAGAAACCGCCATCAGAGCGTCAGAATATTATAATGTAAATAGAAATAAGAACATAGTAGAATCATAAAACAATGAAGAAAAGTATATTGCTCCTTAGTGCATTCGCTATATTGCTCACCTTGAGCGGCTGCTTCGGTGCCAAGCAAGCTTCTGTCGCAGGCAGAGGTGGCGAGGTGGTTGGCGTGAGCGGTAGAAGCTTTGTAGAGCCAGCCCCTTATGGTATGGTAAAGATAAACCGTGGCTTCCTGAAAATGGGAATGGAGACCCAAGACTCTCTCTGGGGAATGAAAACTCCACGCAAGGATGTGTCGGTGGATGGATTCTGGATGGATGATACGGAAATCACCAATTCAGAATATAAGCAGTTTGTGGCTTATGTGCGTGATTCTATCCTTCGTACCCGTCTGGCTGATCCTGCTTATGGAGGCGACGAGACTTACATGATTACAGAAGATAAGAATGGCGATCCGGTTACACCTCATGTAAACTGGAAGAAAGCGCTGCCTAAGAAACCTAATGAGGATGAGCAGAGAGCTTTTGAAAGTCTGTATGAAACCAATCCGGTTACAGGAGAAAAACTCATAAACTGGCGCCAGCTCAACTATAAATATGAAATCTATGATTATACAGCTGCGGCTCAGCGTAAGTTCCGTCTGAATCCGCAGGAACGTATCTTCAACACCGATGTGAAAATTAATCCAGACGAGGTGGTGATGATTTCGAAAGATACTGCTTATTATGATGATGAGGGTAGAGTGGTGCGTGAGACCATCAACCGCCCGCTTTCAGGTCCTTGGGATTTCCTGAATACCTATATCGTAAATGTTTATCCTGACACTACCTGTTGGGTAAACGACTTCAAGAATGCAGAAAATGAAACCTATCTGAGAAGTTATTTCAGCAATCCTGCGTATAATGACTATCCGGTAGTAGGTGTTACCTGGGAACAGGCAAATGCCTTCTGTGCCTGGCGAACAGACTATCTTTTGAAGGGCTTAGGCCCTGAAGCAAGATTTGTACAGCGTTACCGTCTGCCGACCGAGGCAGAATGGGAATATGCAGCAAGAGGCAAGAACCAGAATGAATTTCCTTGGGACAATGCGGATGTGAAGAATGGGGATGGCTGTTTTTACGCCAATTTCAAACCAGACAGGGGCAACTATACCAAAGACGGCAACCTGATAACCAGCAAGGTGGCTATCTATTCGCCAAATTCTAATGGACTTTACGATATGGCTGGTAATGTGGCAGAGTGGACAAGTACCGTTTATACAGAGGCGGGTGTTGACGCCATGAGCGATTTTAACCCAACTTTACAGTATAATGCTGCCATAGAAGATCCTTACCGTTTGAAGAAGAAGAGTGTAAGAGGTGGTTCCTGGAAAGACCCTGAGTCGTTTATCCGTTCGGCATGGCGCACTTTCGAGTACCAGAATCAGCCTCGCTCATACATCGGATTCCGTTGCGTGAGAAGTCTTGCTACTACGGCAAGCGGAAAACAGAAACCATTGAAGAATAAGAATAGGAGATAAATAATATGAGCTATTATAGCAAATTCAATATCGTATACCGCTTGCAGAAGTGGATGGATAGTGTGCCGGGTCAGACTTTCCTTAACTATGCTTACAGTTGGGGTGCCTCTATCGTAATCGCTGGTACCCTCTTTAAGTTGACCCATCTTCCTGGTGCCAATTTCATGCTTTTCTTAGGTATGGGAACCGAGATTTTCGTGTTCTTCCTTTCTGCTTTCGACCGTCCTTTCGACAAGACTGCCGAAGGTAGAGACTTGCCTACCCATGCTACAGAGGAGTATCTGGAAGGAAAGGTGTCGGCAGAAGAAATGATGACTGCCAAGAAGCGTTCTGAAACCATTCAACCTCAGGTTGCTTCTCCTGTCTCTCCTGTAATGACAGCTGCGCCAGAACTGACTACACTTAATCCTGAGGTGGTGGAAGTTCAGAACAGCTACGTAGAACAGTTGAAGAGCCTGGTAGAAACCTTGAGTAAGGTAAACGAACAGAGTAGCCGACTGACTCGTGACAGCGAGGAGATGGAGAATCTGAACCGTACCTTGACAGGTATCAGCAGGGTATACGAGATGCAGCTGAAAAGTGCCAGCCAGCAGATTGGTACCATTGACCAGATCAATGAGCAAACCAAGATGATGGCAAAGCAGATAGAACAGCTGAACAAGATTTATACCCGTATGATTGATGCCATGACCATCAATATGCGTGTGGCAGCTCCTCATGTAACAAGTGAAGAGTAAAGACGAAGATAATAAATAGAATCAAGCAAATATATATCCATGGCAATCAAGAAAAGACCGGTTTCGCCTCGCCAGAAGATGATTAACCTGATGTATGTCATCCTGATGGCTATGTTGGCGCTGAATACTCCTACTGATGAGGAATTCGGTGTCAAAGGCAAGTCTGTTGTCGAGAAAATCAAGAAAAGTCTTGCCGATGATGGGAAGAAATCGGATGAGGAGAAGAAAAATATAGATCTGGTAGAACTGAATGTGAATGAACTCGATGCATTCGTTATTCCAGAGAAAACAACCCTCTATGCCGGTGAACGTTTCAATTCGCATGTGGTGATGGCTGCAATAGACAGTACACAGCGCCCGGAAATCTATGTGAATGGTAGTAGGCTGAATGCCGAGAATGGCAGATACAGTTTTGTGGCAGGTGGCGTAGGTGAGCATCAGTTTGGCGGTTACATCCTGATGAAAGGCAAGAACGGCGAGATGATGCGACGCAATTTCGTTCAGAAATACACCGTATTGCCTGTTCCTAATACAGCTACCGTTGCTGCCGACCTGATGAATGTGCTCTATGCAGGCTATGCCAATCCTATCAGTATCAGCGTTCCTGGTGTTCCGGCAAATGCCATCTCTGCAACCATGACAGGCGGTTCTTTCGTAGCTAAGGGTAATGGCCATTTCGTTGCGACACCATCAGCGGTGGGTAAGGACGTTACCATCCATGTTACAGCCCGCGATAAGGGACAGGTGAGAAGTCTGCCTCCATTCGTTTTCCATGTAAGAAAACTTCCTGATCCAACCGCTTATATTGCGATGGGTACAGACAGATTTAGAGGAGGTGCCCTATCGAAAGGCGCTCTGATGGGTGCTCCTGGCATTCATGCAGCCATAGACGACGGACTCCTTGATATTCCGTTTAAGGTGCTGGGCTTCGAAACCGTATTCTTCGATAATATGGGAAATGCCATACCTTTGGCTTCGGCGGGTTCCAGTTTCTCGGAACGCCAGCGCGAAGAGTTCAGAAAACTGTCAAGAAACCGACGCTTCTATATCTCGCATATCAAGGCTGTAGGTCCTGACGGAATCACCCGAAATCTGCCGGCGGCGATGGAAGTTATCGTCAGGTAAGTGAAGAGTGAAGAAGGAAGAGTGAAGAATTCAAATGCTTTGCTAATCATAAAGTTCAAAGTTCAATGTTCAAAGTTCAATGTAATGAAAAAGATATTATTCATATTCATGCTTTTGGGAATGGTGCAGAGCATCATGGCACAGCCAGCGGCTCGCAGAAAGCAGGCTCAGCAAAAGGCACAACAGTCGAATGCTGATAATATGACCTTGCGTGCCAAACTCTATTTCCCTACAGCCATCCCGATGGATGAGGACGTGGTTTGGAGAAGAGACATCTATCGTGAACTCAATCTCACAGATGATGCCAATGCTGCCTTGTATTATCCTGTAGAGCCAACAGATGGTAAGATGAATCTCTTTACCTATATCTTTAAACTGATGTTTACGGGTAGAGTGCCTGTTTATCAGTATCGTATGGATGGTAATGAAGACTTTTCTGCCGCTAACCGTCTTACTCCGAAAGCATTCGTAGATAATTATCATATCTACTACGAGAAGACTGATAACGGGAAGGTGCATATTGATGACAGCGATATTCCATCAGCAGAAGTGAAGGCTTACTATGTGAAGGAGACTTCTTATTATGACCAGAAAACAGCTTCTTTCCATACCAAGGTATTGGCTTTGTGCCCTATCATGACCCGTAATGATGACTTTGGAGATGTAGGAAACAAGTATCCCCTCTTCTGGGTGAAGTATGATGACTTAGCTCCTTTCCTGGCTAAGCAGCAGCTGATGACCAGTAATGTGAACAATGCTGCTGTGATGAGTGCAGAAGATTATTTTACCAAGAATCTGTATCGGGGTAAAATCTACAAGACCAATAATATGCAGGGCAACACCCTGGCACAATACTGTCCTTCGGATACGGCTATGGCGAAGGAACAGAAGCGCATTGAGGCTGAGTTGACTGCCTTTGAGAAGAATATCTGGGGTAATCAGGCTCGGAAGGATTCTCTTGACAGTATTGCCAAGGCAGAAAAGAATATGGATGCCAAGACTCTGAAGAAAAGCCGTAACAGAAGAAGTGGTTCTGCATCTAAACCTGCTAAGACTTCTACTGTTAAGAAACGCAGATCAGGAGGAAGCAATGTTTCTTCTGGTGGCTCAGCTAGGGTAACGGTTCGTAGAGAGCGTCATTAATTTATATTAGAATTAAAGTAAATATAGAATGAAGAAAGTTTTATCAGTATTAATGCTTGTAGCAGCCATGATGTTTGCTACAAATGCAAATGCCCAGATTAAGTTTGGTTTGAAGGGCGGTTTGGATGTTACTAACATGTCTTTGAGTAACGATGTTTTCGATGCATCTAACAAGACAGGTTTCTTTGTTGGTCCAATGGTAAAGGTTACTATCCCTATTGTTGGTCTGAGCTTTGATGCTGCTGCCTTGTACGACCAGAAGGAAGCTAAGGTGTCTGTAGCTGATGCAGAGACAACAATGACTCAGAAATCTCTTAATATCCCTGTAAACGTACGTTATGGCTTCGGCTTGAGCAGCTTGGCTAATGTTTTCGTTTTCGCTGGTCCACAGTGGGGTTTCAATGTTGGTGACAAGAACTTCAAGTGGAATGATAATAGTTCTTATTCTTTGAAGAAATCAAACTTCAGCGTAAACGTAGGTCTGGGTGTTACCCTGCTGAGCCATCTCCAGCTCTCTGCAAACTACAACATCGCTTGCGGTAAGACTGCAGATGTTACCTGGAAGGAAACAAGCGACAAGATTGTGAATGGTAACAGTAAGAATAACAGTTGGCAGATTGCTTTGGGTTATTGGTTCTAATCTTGCAAAAGAACAGGACAGATTATGGGTGAGAACATCGTATGGTCTCGCTTAGTACATCTTAAAATATATAAAAGCAGGTATCCGATGATGGGTATCTGCTTTTTTTTTGCTAACTTTGCAAGTCGAAAGTCTGAATGGCAGATATTTCAAGGTTAAAGAAGATTAGATATGAAATATGTAGATGTGATATTACCCCTTCCGCTCGACGGAACCTTTACTTATTCTGTCCCTGATGGGATGGAAGGGAAAGTTGTGCCTGGGGTACGCTTGCTGGTTCCTCTTGGTAAAAGTAAGAAATATATCGCAATGGCTACCCGACTGCATGATGATAAGCCTGCATTCTCCTGCAAACCTGTCGAGGCGGTGCTTGACAATACGCCTTCGCTGTTGCCTCAGCAGATGAGATTGTGGCAATGGATTGGCTATTATTATATGGCTCCTTTAGGCGATGTCTATAATGCTGCCATGCCGGGTGGTTTGAAATCTACAGAGAAATTCAAACCCAAGATGGAACTCTATGTGGAACTTGCCAGTACATACCGTAGTGAGCAGGCTCTTCACGTAGCACTCAACTTGGTGCAGAGAGCCTTGAAACAAGCCAAAGCCCTGACAACCTTTCTGAGTCTCTCGCATTGGGACAGTCTTGATGGCGATACGCCTAGAGAAGGCATTAAAAAAGTGACCAAGGAAGAACTGATGAATGAGAGCCATTGTACGGCAGCTGTTGTCAAGGCGCTTATCGATAGGGGAATTCTCTTTACTTATGAATTGGAAATAGGACGATTGAATACGAATGGAGAATCTCATCTTGAACTTATCAAACAACTCTCCTTGGCACAGCAAGATGCCTATAATGGAATCCTGCTGCAAATGATGAAAAAGGATGTAGTATTGCTTCATGGTGTGACATCCAGCGGAAAGACGGAAATCTATATTCATCTTATCAGAAAAGCCATAGAGGAGCATAAGCAGGTGCTCTATCTTCTGCCGGAAATCGCTCTGACCGTACAAATCATGGAACGCCTGCATAGGGTCTTCGGTGACCGGCTGGGCATCTATCATTCTAAATATAGTGATGCTGAGCGTGTAGAAATCTGGCAGAAACAACTCTCAGATCACCCCTATGATGTAATCCTAGGCGCAAGAAGTGCCGTCTTCCTGCCTTTTAAGAATTTGGGACTCGTCATCATAGACGAAGAGCACGAGACTTCCTTCAAACAACAGGATCCCGCTCCGCGCTATCATGCCAGAAGTGCTGCCATTGTGCTTGCCAAGATGTATGGGGCAAAGACATTATTGGGCACGGCTACGCCTTCGATGGAAAGCTATTATAATGCGCAGCAAGGCAAGTATGGCCTGGTAGAACTGAAGACAAGATACAAAGGTGTCCAGTTGCCGGAAATTCAGGTGGTAGATGTAAAAGACTTGCGCCACCGTAAGATGATGAGCGGTCCTTTCTCTCCACAGCTGCTGGCTGCAGTAAGAGAAGCTTTGAAGAATGGGCAACAGGCAATCCTCTTTCAGAATCGTCGTGGTTTTGCGCCGATGGTAGAATGTAAGGTATGTGGTTGGGTGCCGAAATGCAAGAACTGTGATGTCTCGCTCACGTTGCATAAGAGTATCAATCTGCTGACTTGCCATTATTGTGGTTACACTTATCCGGTTCCTACAGAATGTCCTAACTGTGGCAGTACGGAAATCATGGGACGTGGTTTTGGTACCGAGAAGATAGAAGACCAGATAGCTGAAATCTTTCCGGAAGCCAAGATTGCCAGAATGGATTTGGATACGACACGTACACGAAATGCTTACGAACGACTGATCGCAGACTTCTCTGAAGGCAGGACGAATCTTCTGATAGGTACGCAAATGGTTTCTAAGGGTCTCGATTTCGATAAGGTGAGTGTGGTGGGCATCCTGAATGCAGATTCAATGCTCAACTATCCCGATTTCCGCGCCTACGAGCATGCTTTCATGATGATGGCACAGGTGAGTGGTAGAGCTGGAAGAAAAGGTAAGCGTGGTTTGGTGATTCTCCAGACCAAGAATCCTACCTTGCCTGTAATCGGACAGGTGGTGCATAATGATTATGAAGGCTTGTATCAGGGTATCCTGGAGGAGAGAAGAACTTTTCATTATCCGCCATTCTTCCACCTGATTAATGTGTATGTAAAACATAAATATGATAAGGTATGCGAACAGGCTAGCCATGAACTCTGCAAAACGCTGAGAAGCTGGTTTGGCGGGCGTGTACTGGGACCCGATAAACCTGCTGTAGCTAGGGTTAAGACGATGAACATTCGAAAGATTGTTATCAAACTGGAAAATGGTATTGACCAGCAGAGGGTGAGAGAATATCTGAAGTTTGCTCAGCAACAGATGGGAAAAGATCCGAGATATGGAGCGCTGCAGATTTATTATGATGTAGACCCGTTGTAAGTTGTCAGAACAACCTTTTCTCTGGTAGAATTGTGGAAAATGGGATTGATAAATAAAAAGAAAAAGGCTATCCGTTACTTGTTGCAAGAACGGGTAGCCTTTTAATTATGATAATTGTAGTTATGTTTAGAAGTTGATGTCAAGACCTACTGCGAAAACATTGTTGTTACGTGTGTAGTCTGAACTGTAGGTCTTTCCTATTTGTTCTACATTCTCTGAGGTCTTCTTGTGCTGATAGAAGGTGTGGAAGTAAGCCACGTTCAAGTCCATCTTCTTGTTGATGTGATAAACACCACCAACTGCTACAGAGTTTGAACTGACAACGAATGACTTGTCGTCCATGTATTCATCGCTCAAGCCATAGTTGGTATTCTGCCAACCTGTACTCAAGGTAATCTTCTTGTTTACATCTACCTCGACACCGGCATTGTACTCTAATGTACCACGCTTCAATTCCTTGTTGCGATTCTTATAAGATGTTGCATTCTTGTCGTCGAACCAGTGGAAACCAACGTTTACTCTAACAGCATCGATAGGGCTATAACCAACACCGAGTGCCAGATAAGCAGGAATATCACCAGCAATCTTCTTGCCATCCTCATATTCACCGATAGCCTGTTCGAGCTCTGTGTCGAACTGAGTCTTCAACTGACCCATTGCTCCCTTGATTGTAGGATCTGCCAGAATGGCATCTGCAGCCTGTTCAGGTACACCACCTGCGATATAAGCATTGCGGAGATTGGCTGGAAGGTTACCGATACTTGGTACCTGGTTTACTGACTTGTTCTTCAAGCGGATACGAGTCTTGAACTCATACTTGGCAGCGAAGTTCCATTTGCCAGTTTTGAAATCAACACCGATGATAGGGGTGAAGCCAACACCGCTCTGGTCACAGCTCAACTCGATATTGGCAGCTTTCTCCTTAGTTGGGTCAAGTACCATATAGAGAGGCATTGCGCCAACCTTGATGTTCTCTACATAACCATAGTAGTTGGTAGAAGCATAGACACCACGTACACCTGCGAATGCACTGAAGTTGTCGCTGAACTTATAAGCTGCACCCAGAGAGAGACCATAGTAGTACTGGCGGCCGTGCATATAACTGTTGTAGCTATACTTGCCTTCCTTTCCGAATTTATCATTGTTGGTGAAAACAGCTGGTACACGATACTGTGCTGCAACCTGGTCTACAGCACCAGCCAACTGGCAAGCTGCCATTGCTGTCTCAGCTACGATCTTTTCGAAAGAGCCCAGACCATTGTCGAAGGTACACTTACCACCACCACCTGTGAGGGCGAAGCTAGCCTGGAGTGACCATCTACCTTTATTATAAG